>NZ_BAAASZ010000017.1:431822-496757 GCF_039533145.1 Streptomyces macrosporus | reverse complement strand
CGCGCGGCCCCCTGGTGGCCGCCGTCATAGCCGCCGCGGTCGTGGTCACCGCGCTGATAGCCGGGGGGCTGCTCCTGCTCGGCGGCACCGACGCCCCCGACGACCGGGCGCGGTCCCACGCCTCCCCCGGCGCGAGCGGCACCCCCGGCGACGAGTCCCCGGACGGCGCGGAAGACGGGGGACGGGACGGGGAGGGACCCGAGGACGGCACCCCCGACAGGGCCGTCGACCGGGCCAACGGCGTCAGCGTGCCCCTCCTGCCCGGCTGGAGGGAGACGGAGACCGACCGGGGGATCTGGCTGTCGACCGGCTCCTACCCCTGCCCGGGCGACCCCTCCCTCACCTGCGTCCGCGGCGGGGTCTCCCTGCGCCCCGCCGACGGTCCGACGGGGGCCACCCCGCGGGAGATGGCCGAGGAGGACGTCGCCCGCAACGCCGAGGAGTCCTACGACGCCGAGGCCTACGGCGGGGTCGAGAGCCACGAGGTCGTCGCCTCCGGCGAGGTCACCGTCGCCGGCCGGCAGGGGTACCGCGTCCGCTGGCGGATCGCCAACGGACTCGACCCCGACGCGTACGTGGAGTCGGTCGTCTTCCCCGCCCCCGAGGACGGCGGCCCGATGCTGGTGCTGCGCCTGGGCTTCGACGTCCACGCCGAGGCCCCGGGCGTCGAGGACATGGACCGGATCGTGGCGGGCGTCCGCGCCGCCCGGGGCCCCGGCATGGAGATCTGAGGCGAGGCCCGGACACCCCTCCCGGCGCCCGTTTCCGCTCACCCGCGTGCGTGTTTTCCGGCGGCGGTGAACGCCCCGGCCGCTCCTTCCGTACCGCCGGTGAACGAGCAGCGCACCGAGGAGGAGCCATGCGCCCGATCCGCCCCAGCCGCCGTGCCGTCGAACGCGGGATGCCGCCACGTCTGGTCGCCGGTGCCGTCGCCGCCCTGCTCGCGCTCGCGGCGGCCGTCGCGCTGATCTCCCTGCAGACCGGCAGCAGCCAGGCCGACGAGGGGCACCATCAGGCCGCGTTCGGCGCGGACGGGGACGGCGCCGGACAGGGGGACGTGGGGCCGGTCACCGACGTGGACAGGGAGTTCCTCGTCAAGGTCCGGCAGGCCGGACTGTGGGAGATCCCCGCCGGCAGACTGGCGCAGACCCACGCCTCCAGCGAGGCCGTCAAACGCGCGGGACAGCACCTGATCGACGGTCACGCCAAACTCGACCAACTCGTCCGCGAGGACGCGAGGATCCTCGGCGTCACCATCCCCAACCAGGCCACCGAGGAACAGCAGCAGTGGGTGAGGGACCTGGAGAACGCCCGCGGCGCCGAGTTCGACCGCCTCTTCGCCAACGTGCTGCGCGCCTCGCACGGCAAGATCTTCGCCACCATCGGCGAGGTGCGCGCCGCCACCCGGAACGACCTGATCCGCCGCCACGCCCGCCAGGCCAACCAGACGGTCCTGGACCACATGGAGGTCCTGGAGGACACCGGACTGGTGGAACCCGAGACGCTCGAGGAGGTGGAGAAGGCCGTCACCCGGTGAGACCCGAGACGAGTCCGCGGTGACCCCGCGCGCCGAGGGCCGCCCCCTCCGCCTCCCCGCCCCCGCCGTCCCCGCGACCGCCCGGTCCCTCACGGCCTCCCCGCCGCACCGGGGCGGTCCGCGCGACGGCTCACAGGAAGGTGCGGCCCTCGCCGCGGTACGTCGGCACCGTCGCCACCACCCGGTCCCCCTCCACCAGGTGCAGCGCGTCGAAACGCTCGCACAGCTCACCGGCCTTGGCGTGCCGGAACCACACCTTGTCCCCGATCAGCAGGTCGTCCGCGGCCGGACCCAGCAGCGGCGTCTGCACCTCGCCCGGCCCCTCCGCCGGGTCGTAGCGCAGCCCGGTCGGCAGGTACGGCACCGGCAGCCGGTCCCGGCCGGCCGGCCCGGAGGCCGGGTAGCCGCCGCCGAGCACCGTCACCACGCCCACGCCGGGCCGCCGCACCACCGGCTGGGCGAACAGCGCCGCGGGACGGCCGTCGAACGAGGTGTAGTGGTCGAACAGCCGCGGCATCAGCAGCCCCGAGCCCGCGGCGACCTCGGTGACCGCCTCCTCCGCCGCGGTGTGCTGCACGCTCCCGGTGCCGCCGCCGTTGACGAACTCCAGCTCCGGCTCGATCGCGCGCACCGCCCGCACCGCCGCCGCCCGCCGCTCCGCCAGCTCCCGCCGCGCGACGGCCTGCATCAGCCGCACCGCGCGCGACCGCAGCGGACGCCCCGGCGGGGCGTCCCCCACGCCCGCGACGTGCCCCTCGTACGCCATCAGCCCCACCAGCCGGAAACCCGGGCGACGCACCACCGAGCGGGCCAGCTCGGCCAGACGCTCGGGGGAGTGCAGCGGCGAGCGGCGGGCGCCGATCCGCACCCGGCCGCCGAGCAGCCACAGGGAGGTGTCCAGCTCCAGACAGACCCGGATCTCCTCCCGCCCGCCGCCGCGGGCCGCGTCGATCAGCGCCAACTGCGCCGGGTCGTCGACCATCACGGTCACGGCCGCGGCCAGTTCGGGGTCCGAGGCCAGCTCGGCGTAGCCGGCCCGGTCCACCGACGGGTAGGCGAGCAGGACGTCGGCGACCCCGGAGCGCGCCAGCCACAGCGACTCGGCGAGCGTGAAGCTCATGACGCCGGCGAAGCCGTCCCGCGCCAGCACGCGGTCCAACAGGGCGCGGCAGCGCACGGACTTGCTCGCCACCCGGACCGGCTTGCCGCCCGCGCGGCGCACCAGGTCGGCGGCGTTGGCGTCGAACGCCGCCAGATCGACGACGGCGAGCGGCGCGTCGAGGTGGGCGGTGGCCCGGTCGTAGCGGACCCGGTCGGCTGCGGGATCGGCGGTCGCGTCGAACACCCCGGCAGCTTGCCAGAGCCCGCCGCGCCGGGAACAGCCCCGTACCGGCACGGGGGAGGGGGAACCGCGCCCGCGCTCCCGGTCGGAGCGCGGGTTGCCGCGACCGTGCCCGCTCCCCGTAGAGTGACGCGCACACCGCCGCTGACCTCCGGTCAGGGGCGTGACGTCCGGATACCGATGGCCTGCCCCGCACGGGAGTCGACGGGGCGGCTTCCGACGACCACGAGGGGGTGCCGGTGAGCACTGAGGCCGACCCGGTTCGGGCTCCGCTCCCGCCCGTCGTACCACCGCGGCCCGTCACCGCGCCGAGGGCGCCGCGCACCGCGTCCGGCGCTCCCCCCATACCGACCGGGCCGCCGTCCCCGGCCTTCCGGGACCCCGTGCCGCCCCCCGCCCCGCCCGCCGACCCGGCCCCGCACCGCCCCGCGCGCCGGCCGGGCCGCACGGTCGCCGCGGCCGTCTGCTTCGTCCTCGGCTTCGGACTGCTCGGCGGAGCCGCGGCCGGGGCCTGGCTCACCGGGGACTCCGGCGAACGCACCGCGACCGGCTACGCCGAGGCGCGCTCGCTGTGGCACGAGATACCCGTCGACACGCTGTTCCCCCGCACCCTCGAAGGCGACGGAGCCGGACCGGGCGGCGCCGACCGGCGCTGGACCCGGATCGCGGTCGCCCCCGACGACGACTGCGCGGGCGCCTTCGACCCGCCGCTGGCCAAGGCCCTCTCGCCGGTGGGCTGCGCCCGCCTGCTGCGCGCCACCTACGTCGACGAGACCAGCAGCAGCGTCACCACGGTCGGCATGATGTTCACCAAGGCGGACGCCAAGGGCATGCGGACCCTGCGCGACCGGTTCGACCGCGAGGACCTCCAGCGGCGCACCGACCTGATGCCCCGCCCCCACGCCGCGCGCGGCACCGCCGCCGCCCGCTTCGGCGACGCCCAGCGCGCGAGCTGGACGATCCGCCCGCTCACCGATGTCCCGGTCGTGGTCTACACCGTCTCCGGCTTCGCCGACGGCCGCACCGTCGGCGACCCGCAGCCGGCGGAGGAGGCCGTCATCGAGGGCCAGACCACCGCACCGGCGCAGGCGGGCCTCGGCCACGACGCCCGCGGCGTCGCCGACCGGATCGAACGCGGTCTGCGCCGCATCGCCGCCGAGGGAACCGAACAGGACCGATGAGGACGACGGACACCCCCGTGACCACCCCCGCACCCCCCCTCGCGCGCCGCGCCGCGCCCCTCGCCCCGCTGCCGGCCCTGCTCGCCGTCCTGGCCGTGCTCGCCGTCCTCGGCTCGTTCTCGCTGGCCACCGCCCCCGCGGCACGCGCCGACGACATACGCGACCGGCAGTGGGGCCTGGACGCGGTGGGCGCCCGCGAGGCGTGGAAGACCACCAAGGGCGAGGGCATCACCGTCGCGGTGCTCGACACCGGCGTCGACGCCGGGCACCCCGACCTCAGGGGCCGGGTGCTGGAGGGCAAGGACCTCGTCGGCTTCGGCGCCCGCGAGGGGGACCCCCACTGGGCCCGGCACGGCACCGCGATGGCCGGGATCATCGCCGGCCGCGGCCACGGCCCCGGCGACGGCCAGGGCGTCCTCGGCGTCGCCCCCGAGGCGCGGATCCTGCCCGTGCGGGTGCTGCTGGAGGACGGCGACCCGCGGCGGAAAAGAGCCCGCGAGGAGCGGGGCGGCGCGCTGGCCGAGGGCATCCGCTGGGCCGCCGACCACGGCGCCGACGTCATCAACCTCTCCCTCGGCGACGACAGCGCCTCCGCCCACCCCGACCCCGCCGAGGACGCCGCCGTGCGCTACGCCCTGAACAAGGGGGCCGTGGTGGTCGCCTCCGCGGGCAACGGCGGCGAGGACGGCGACCGGATCTCCTACCCGGCGGCCTACCCCGGCGTGATCGCCGTGACCGCCGTGGACCGCACCGGCGCCCGCGCGCCCTTCTCCACCCGCCGCTGGTACGCCACCGTCAGCGCCCCCGGCGACGACGTGGTCATCACCTACCCCGACGGCGAGTACTACGAGGGCTGGGGCACCAGCGCCGCCGCCGCCTTCGTCTCCGGCTGCGTCGCCCTGGTCCGGGCCGCCCACCCCGACCTCAGCCCCGCCCAGATCAAGGAGCTGATCGCCGGGACCGCCCGGGACACCCCGCCCGGCGGGCGCAGCGACGAGCTGGGCACCGGCATCGTGAACCCGGCCGCCGCCATCGAACTGGGCGCGAACGTCGAACCGCGCCGGCAGCGTCCGGTGGCCGAGGCGTACCCCCGGGAGTACTTCGGCTCGGGGCCGGCCCCCGAGAGCGGCCCCGGCGGCCGGCTCGCCCCCGCCGCCGCGGCCGCGGGCACGCTGCTGGTGGTCTGCGCCGTGGTGCTGTACCGGGGAGCCCGGACGTCCGGACGGGCCGGGCGCGGGCCCCTGGCCTGACGGGGCTACCCTCGTCGCGTGGCGCTCAAGAACATCCCGGACCCGGGTTTCCCCGACGACGACGGCTCCGCCGACCCCGACCTCGCCGCGGCGCTCGCCGCCTGGGCCGAGGACCGCTCGGCCGAGCCGCGCGTACTGGCCGCGCTGGCCACGGCCCGGCTGCTGGTCCCGGTGGTCGCCGTGCTGGGCGAGGTGGAGACCGACGTGGGGGTCCCCCCGTCGAAGGCAGGGGGAGGCCTGCGCCGGGAGAAGACCAGCGACATGGCGGTGCCCACGCTCAACGCCCCCGGCGGTCGCCGGGCCCTGCCCGCCTTCACCTCCACCGACAGCCTCGCCCGCTGGCGCCCCGACGCCCGCCCGGTCGCCGTCCCCCTGCACCAGGCGCTCCGGGCCGTCGCCCAGGAGGGGGCCGACACCCTCGTGCTGGACCTCGCCGGGCCGGTGACCTACCAGCTGACCGGCCCCGCGCTGCGCGCCCTCGCCGAGGGCCGCACCGAGGTCGCCGACCCCCTGGGCGACCCGGCCGTCGTCGAGGCGCTGCGCCGCGCCCTGGCCGCCGAGCCGGCCGTGAACGCCGCCCGGCTGGGGCCGGGACGCGACACCGACGGCGTACTGGCCCTGCGCCTGGACCCGGACGCGCCGGTCCGCGAGGTCGCCGGGCGGTTGGCGGCGGCCCTGGCGGAGGACGAGACGCTCCGCGCCCGCCTGGTGCGCGGCCTGGACCTGGCCCTGCTGCCGTCGGACGGCGCCCTGCCGGGCCGGCCGCTGTACGACCGGGCCTGACCCGGACGGCGCCGGCCGTCCGGGTCGGACGCGGGGACGGCCCGGGGCCTTCGGGCCGGGGTCAGCGCAGGACCGGACCGGTGAACTTCTCGCCCGGCCCCCGGCCCGGCTCGTCCGGCACCACCGAGGCCTCCCGGAAGGCGAGCTGGAGCGACTTCAGACCGTCGCGCAGCGGTGCCGCGTGGTAGGTGCCGATGTCGGGGGCGGCGGCGGTGACGAGTCCGGCCAGCGCGTTGATCAGCTTGCGGGCCTCGTCGAGGTCCTTGTGGTCCTCGCCGCCCTCGGCCAGGCCGAGGTTGACCGCGGCCGAGCTCATCAGGTGCACCGCGACCGTGGTGATCACCTCGACCGCGGGCACGTCCGCGATGTCGCGGGTCATCGTCTCGAAGTCGGGGGACCGCCCGGCCTCGGAGGCCCCGGGGGTCTCGGGGGTCTCGGGGGAGGACGGGACGCCGCTGGTGTCGCTCATCGTTCTTCGCTTCGCTTCCTGCTGGACGGTTCGGTCCAGCCTAGGTCCCGCCGGGCGGGCGGACGCACGGCACCCCTCACGACCCCTCACGCCGCCCGAGGAGGGACTCTCGGCAGACCCTGGTATGCTGGGATATCGACCGGTCGGACCATGTGTCCCGCCACGGTCGCCGCGGGCGCGGCGGACGGAGGCGGGCCCACGATCCGACCCGCAAGTGGAGGCTCCAGCGCTCCCACCTGACCGACCTCCGGGTCGGCGGGTCAACGGTCAGGCTGCGCCCCGCGGTGTACCGCGGCGGTGCTCCCGGTCTGTGTGGAGCCCCGCCTGCGTCCCGTCCGGGGCGTTTTCCGCGTCTTGGTCCGGTGGGTCACACCGAAACACAAACCGTGCGCGGCTGTCCGCCAGACAACCGCGTGGTGCAACCGAGGAGGCCCCATCAGCGCCGAGCCCCGCATCAACGACCGGATTCGCGTCCCCGAGGTGCGACTCGTCGGTCCCAGTGGCGAGCAGGTCGGCATCGTGCCGCTTGCCAAGGCCCTGGAGCTTGCCCAGGAGTACGACCTGGACCTGGTCGAGGTCGCGGCGAACGCCCGCCCGCCGGTGTGCAAGCTCATGGACTACGGGAAGTTCAAGTACGAGTCGGCCATGAAGGCCCGTGAGGCGCGCAAGAACCAGGCGCACACGGTCATCAAGGAGATGAAGCTCCGGCCGAAGATCGATCCGCACGACTACGACACCAAGAAGGGTCACGTCGTCCGGTTCCTCAAGCAGGGGGACAAGGTCAAGATCACGATCATGTTCCGCGGCCGTGAGCAGTCCCGTCCCGAGCTGGGCTACCGGCTGCTCCAGCGGCTCGCGGAGGACGTCCAGGACCTGGGCTTCGTGGAGTCCAGCCCCAAGCAGGACGGCCGAAACATGATCATGGTCCTCGGTCCGCACAAGAAGAAGACCGAGGCGATGGCCGAAGCCCGTGAGGCGCAGGCCGCCCGCAAGGCCGGCCGCCGGCAGGGGGACGACGCCCCCTCGCAGGAGCGCGCCGAGGCATGATCCGGCGGCCGCCGCGCCGGCCGCCGGTCACAGAGGGATCCCCGGATCCCGGAAGCAACCGAAACAGCTGACGCTTCCGCACGCCGATTTACCGTCGGCGCTGCTGGGGCACCCCCGGGCCGAACGGCTCCGGGGAGGCACCGACGAGGAGAGAACGGCGACATGCCGAAGAACAAGACGCACAGTGGTGCACGCAAGCGCTTCAAGATCACCGGCTCCGGCAAGGTGATGCGCCAGCGCGCCGGTCGCCGCCACTACCTCGAGCACAAGCCGTCCACGCTGACGCGCCGCCTCGCCGGCACGACCGAGATGGCTCCGGCCGACGCCAAGAAGGTCAAGAAGCTTCTGGGCAAGTGAGCCCCGCCGTCCGCCGATCCCCGATCCGGCGGGCGGAGGCTTCGAAGACCGGGACCCCATCGAACCCCGGGCCGGCGGCGCCGTGACAACGGCGACCGGACCACCACGCCGGCCCCGCGACAAGGAGTAAACACGTGGCACGCGTCAAGCGGGCGCTCAACGCCCACAAGAAGCGCCGGGCGATCCTCGAGCAGGCCAGCGGCTACCGCGGTCAGCGTTCCCGCCTGTACCGCAAGGCGAAGGAGCAGGTCACCCACTCCCTCGTCTACAACTACAACGACCGCAAGCGCCGCAAGGGCGACTTCCGGCAGCTGTGGATCCAGCGCATCAACGCCGCGGCCCGCGCCAACGGCATCACCTACAACCGCTTCATCCAGGGGCTGAAGGCCGCCGAGATCGAGGTGGACCGCAAGATCCTGGCCGACCTCGCGGTCAACGACCCGAACGCGTTCGCCGCGCTGGTCGAGGTGGCCCAGAAGGCGCTGCCGAGCGACGTCAACGCCCCGAAGGCCGCCTGACGACGGCACGGGACGTCTTCGGACCCGCGGGCGCCGGCGCCCGCGGGTCCGGCGTTTGCCGGCCCGCACCACCCCGCCCGCCTCACCGTCCGCCGAGAAGCCCGTCCGCCGAGAAGCCCGCCCCCAGAAGCGAGAACGCCGCGCCATGGCCGCCGCCCCGGAACTGACCTCCCCGCGCTCCTCCCGCGTCGCCGCCGTCCGGCGGCTGGCCCGCCGCAACACCCGAGGCCGGGAGCGCCGCTTCCTCGCCGAGGGCCCCCAGGCCGTACGCGAGGCGATCGGCCACCGCAACGGCGACGAGCCCACGCTGACCGAGCTGTTCACCACCCTGGAGGCCGCCGAGCGGCACGCCGACATCGTCGCGGCCGCCCGGGACGCGGGCGCCCGGATCCGCACCGCCACCGACGAGGTGATCGCGGAGCTCTCCCAGACCGTCACCCCCCAGGGCCTGATCGGCGTCTGCCGCTTCCTCGACCTGCCCTTCGACCGCGTCCTGGCCGCCCGCCCCCGCCTGGTGGCCGTCCTCGCCCACGTCCGCGACCCCGGGAACGCCGGAACCGTGCTGCGCTGCGCGGACGCGGCGGGCGCCGACGCCGTGGTGCTCACCGACGCCTCGGTGGACCTGTACAACCCCAAGGCCGTGCGCGCCTCCGTCGGCAGCATCTTCCACCTGCCCGTCGCCGTCGGCGTCCCCGTGGAGCGGGCCGTGACCGGGCTGCGCGAGGCCGGGGTACGAGTGCTGGCGGCCGACGGCGCGGGCGAGCGCGACCTGGACACCGAGCTGGACGAGGGCCGCATGGGCGGCCCCACCGCCTGGGTCTTCGGCAACGAGGCGTGGGGGCTCCCGGAGGAGACCCGCGCGCTCGCCGACGAGGTGGTGCGCGTCCCCATCCACGGGCGCGCGGAGAGCCTCAATCTCGCGACCGCCGCGGCCGTGTGCCTCTACGCCTCGGCCCGTGCGCAGCGTGCCGTCGGAGGGTGCCGCTCCGTCACGCCGAGCTAGTAGGGTGGCGTGCCCGGAGCCCGAAGGGGGTGAGCGGGAATGGACGTGAGGGCTTCCGGCGGCCGGGACGGCGACGTGTCCCGGGGTCTCTCCGGAGGGCCGCGGGAAGCGGATCCGCACCCGGACGGCCTGGGACTGCACCCCGACGACCTCCCCGACGGGCTGGTCGTCGCCGACGCCCGGGGCCTGGTCGTCTGCTTCAACGCCGCCGCCGCCCGCATCACCGCACTGCCTCCGGCCGAGGCGCTGGGCCGCCCCGTCGAGCGGGTGCTGCCCCTGGAGGACCTCGAGGGGCGCCGCTGGTGGCGGCTCACCGACCCCTACGGCGGGCTGGCCATACGCACCGGCCAGCCCGAGCGGAACCTCTTACTGCCCGGCGGTCGGGAGGTCCTGGTCTCCGCCCGGTACGTCCGCCCGTACCGCACCGGCCCGGTCCACCGGCTCGTGGTCACCCTGCGCGGCACCGAGGCCCGGCGGCGCACCGAACGCAGCCACGCCGAGCTGATCGCCACCGTCGCGCACGAACTCCGCTCCCCGCTCACCTCCGTCAAGGGCTTCACCGCGACCCTGCTCGCCAAGTGGGAACGGTTCACCGACGACCAGAAGCGGCTGATGCTGGAGACCGTGGACGCCGACGCCGACCGCGTCACCCGGCTCATCACCGAGCTGCTGGACATCTCGCGGATCGACTCCGGGCGGCTGGAGATCCACCGCCGGCCCGTGGACATGGCCGCCGCCGTCGAACGCCACCTGCGGGCCCACGTCGCCGCCGGCCAGGACCCGGACCGCTTCGTCCTCCGCATCGCCCGGCCGCTGCCCGCGCTGTGGGCGGACCCCGACAAGATCGACCAGGTCCTCGGCAACCTCCTGGAAAACGCCGTGCGCCACGGCGAGGGAACCATCACCATGGAAGTGGCACCGGCACGGACGAAGAGCGGCGACGAAGGAACGGCGGTCACGGTGAGCGACGAGGGCCCCGGCATCCCCGAGGAGTCGATGAGCCGCGTCTTCACCCGCTTCTGGCGCGGCAGCAAGCGCGGCGGCACCGGACTGGGCCTGTACATCGTCAAGGGCATCGTCGAGGCCCACGGCGGAACGATCACGGTCGGCCGCTCGCCCGCGGGCGGCGCCGAGTTCCGATTTACCCTGCCCGTGGGGGCTCCGGCCTGCCTGGCCTGGGGACCCACGGGCGCCTCCGAGTCATAGCGACACCGTTACGCGCCGTAGACTCGACATCCGGTACCTTCGAGCGGCCCGGGACCCGGCTCCGCCCACACGAGGTGCCGAGCGCCGAGGCGGAGCGCGAAAGCAGCCAACCGAAAGCACGGGCCAACCGAAAAGCACGGGAAGAGATGTCGGCACCGAACAAGTCGTACGACCCTGTCGAGGTCGAGGCACTGAAACCGGAAGAGATCGACCGGGCACGGGACGCGGCCCTCGCCGCGATCGCCGCCGCGGGAGACCTGGAGGCACTGCGCGAGGTGAAGGCCGCCCACGCCGGCGACCGCTCCCCGCTGGCCCTGGCCAACCGCGAGATCGGCGCCCTGCCGCCGCACGCCAGGGCCGAGGCGGGCAAGCGCGTCGGCCAGGCCCGCGGAGCGGTGGGCCAGGCCCTCAGGAAGCGCCAGGAGGAGCTGGAGGCCGAGCGCGACGAGCGCGTGCTGGTCGAGGAGGCGGTGGACGTCACGCTGCCTTACGACCGCGTGCCCGCCGGTGCCCGCCACCCGCTGACCACCCTGTCGGAGCGCATCGAGGACGTCTTCGTCGCGATGGGCTACGAGGTCGCCGAGGGACCCGAGGTCGAGGCCGAGTGGTTCAACTTCGACGCCCTCAACATCGCCCCGGACCACCCGGCCCGCACCATGCAGGACACCTTCTTCGTCCAGGGCCCGCGGGGCTCGGGGGACGGGGCGGAGTCCGGCGTGGTGCTGCGCACCCACACCTCGCCGGTGCAGATCCGCTCCCTGCTGGACCGCGAGCCGCCGGTGTACGTGATCTGCCCCGGCCGGGTCTACCGCACCGACGAGCTGGACGCGACCCACACCCCGGTCTTCCACCAGGTCGAGCTGCTCGCCGTCGACGAGGGCCTGACCATGGCGGACCTCAAGGGCACCCTCGACCACATGGTCCGGTCGCTGTTCGGCGAGGACCTGGGCACCCGGCTGCGCCCGTCGTACTTCCCGTTCACCGAGCCGTCCGCCGAGATGGACATGGTGTGCTTCGCCTGCCGCGGCGAGTCCGTCGGCAACCCCGACCGCCCCTGCCGCACCTGCTCCTCCGAGGGCTGGATCGAGCTGGGCGGCTGCGGCATGGTCAACCCGCGGGTGCTGACCGCGTGCGGGGTGGACCCGGAGCGCTACAGCGGCTTCGCCTTCGGGTTCGGCATCGAGCGGATGCTGATGTTCCGCCACAACGTCGAGGACATGCGAGACATGGTCGAAGGTGACGTCCGGTTCACCCGGCCGTTCGGGATGGAGATCTGATGCGGGCCCCGCTTTCGTGGCTGCGGGAGTACGTCGACCTGCCGGCCGGTGAGACCGGCCGCGACGTCGCGGCGAAGCTGATCGCCGCCGGGCTGGAGGTCGAGACCGTCGAACAGCTCGGCGCCGGGCTCGAGGGCCCGATCGTCGTCGGCCGGGTGCTGGCGATCGAGGAGCTGACGGGCTTCAAGAAGCCGATCCGGTACTGCCAGGTCGACGTCGGCGACGCCAACGGCACCGGCGAGCCGCAGAACATCGTCTGCGGCGCCACCAACTTCGCCGTCGGCGACAAGGTCGTGGTGATCCTGCCCGGCGGCAGCCTGCCCGGCGGTTTCCGGATCGGCGCCCGCAAGACCTACGGCAAGCTGTCGGAGGGCATGATCTGCTCGGCCAGGGAGCTGGGCATGGGCGACGACCACGAGGGCATCGTCGTGCTCCCGCCGGAGCACGAGGTCGGCACCGACGCGATCGAGCTGCTGGAGCTCGTCGACGAGGTGCTCGACATCGCCGTCACGCCCGACCGCGGCTACTGCCTGTCCATGCGCGGCATCGCCCGCGAGACGGCCATCGCCTACGGTCTGCCGCTGCGCGACCCGGCGCTGCTGGACGTCCCCGTCCCCAACGACTACGGCCACCCGGTGAAGATCGAGGACCGGCTCGGCTGCGACCGCTTCACCGCCCGCACCGTCACCGGGATCCGCCCCGAGGCGCGCTCCCCGATCTGGCTCCAGCGGCGGCTGCAGAAGGCCGGGATGCGCCCGATCTCGCTGGCCGTGGACATCACCAACTACGTGATGCTCGAACTCGGCCAGCCGCTGCACGCCTACGACCGCTCCCGCGTCAACGGGACGATCGGCGTGCGCCGCGCCCGGCCGGGCGAGAAGCTCACCACCCTCGACGGCACCAAGCGCGAGCTGCACCCCGAGGACCTGGTCATCACCGACGACGACGGACCGATCGGCCTGGCCGGGGTGATGGGCGGCGCCGACACCGAGATCGCCGACGCGCAGGGCGCCGCGGGCACCACCGAGATCGTCGTCGAGGCCGCCCACTTCGACCCGGTCTCCATCGCCCGCACCGCCCGCCGCCACAAGCTGTCCTCCGAGGCGTCCCGGCGCTTCGAGCGCGGCGTGGACCCGCAGGCCACCTCCGCCGCCGCCCAGCGCACCGTCGACCTGCTGGTGCTGCTGGCGGGCGGCACCGCCGAGGCGGGCGTCACCGAGATCGTCTCGCCGAGCGGCCCGCACACCGTCAAGATGCGCGCCGACCACCCGGACAAGGTCGCGGGCGTGGTCTACGGCCGGGAGACCGTCGTACGGCGTCTCCAGGACGTGGGCTGCGACGTCTACGGCACCGACGAGCTGACCGTCACCGTGCCCTCCTGGCGGCCCGACCTCACCGACCCCAACGACCTGGCCGAGGAGGTCATCCGGCTGGAGGGCTACGAGAACCTGCCCTCCACCCTGCCGCGCCTGCCCTCCGGTCGCGGTCTGACCGAGCGGCAGCGGCTGCACCGCCGGGTCGGGCGCGCCCTGGCCGGGGCGGGCTACGTCGAGACGCCGAACTACCCGTTCGTCGGCGACGCCGTCCTCGACCAGCTCGGGCTGGAGCCGGACGACCCCCGCCGCCGCACCGTACGGCTGACCAACCCGCTCTCCGACGAGGAGCCGGCGCTGCGCACCACGCTGCTGCCGGGGCTGCTCGCCGCGCTGCGGCGCAACGACGGCCGGGGCTCCCACGACCTGGCCCTCTTCGAGACCGGACTGGTCTTCCGGCCCACCGGGGAGGAGACCGCCGCCGTCCGGCTGCCGGTCGACCGCCGCCCGACGGACGAGGAGCTCGCCGCGCTGGGCGCCGCGCTGCCCGACCAGCCGCGCCGGGTCGCGGTGGTCCTGGCCGGGGCGCGCGAGCAGGCCGGCTGGTGGGGCAAGGGACGCCCGGCGACCTGGGCCGACGCCGTCGAGGCGGCCCGCACCGTCGCCCGGGAGGCCGGTGCGGAGCTCACCGTGACGGCCGACCGGCACGCCCCCTGGCACCCCGGCCGCTGCGCCGCGCTCCACGTCGAGATCGACGGCGAGCGCACGCTCGTCGGGCACGCCGGCGAACTCCACCCGCGCGTGGTCAAGGCGATGCACCTGCCCGCCCGCACCTGCGCGATGGAGATCGACCTCGACCTGCTGGAGCGCGCCTCCGCCGGTCCCGCGCAGGCACCGCGGGTGTCCGCCTTCCCGGTGGCCACCCAGGACGTCGCGCTCGTGGTGGACGCCTCCGTCCCGGCCGCCGAGGTCGAGGCGGCGCTGCGCGCGGGCGCGGGCGACCTGCTGGAGTCGCTGCGGCTGTTCGACGTCTTCACCGGCGAGCAGATCGGCGAGGGGAAGAAGTCCCTGGCGTACGCGCTGCGCTTCCGCGCCCCCGACCGCACGCTGACCGCCGAGGAGGCCACGGCCGCGCGCGAGGCCGCCGTGGCCGCGGCGGTCGAGCGCACGGGCGCGGTGCTGCGCGGCGCGTAGCGCCCGCCACCCGCACGGCACGCGACGGCGGGGTGCCCCTCGGGAAGGGGGCACCCCGCCGTCGCGTCGTGCGGCCCCGGCGGTGGACGTCGGACGGTCAGGGGTTCCGACGCCGACCGCCGGGACGGGAGAGGTCAGTCGTAGGTGTAGAAGCCCGCGCCGGTCTTGCGGCCCAGCCGTCCGGCGTCCACCATCCGCTGGAGCAGCGGCGGGGCGGCGTACAGCGGCTCCTTGTACTCCTCGTACATCGAACGCGCCACCGAGGCGACGGTGTCCAGGCCGATGAGGTCGGAGAGCTTGAGCGGGCCCATGGGGTGGGCGCAGCCCAGCTCCATGCCGTTGTCGATGTCCTCGCGGCTGGCCATGCCCGACTCGAACATCCGGATCGCGGAGAGCAGGTACGGGATCAGCAGCGCGTTGACCACGAAGCCCGAGCGGTCCTGGGCGCGGATGGCGTGCTTGCCCAGCAGCTTGGTGACCGTGGCCTCGGCCCGGGCGATGGTCTCGTCGGAGGTGGTCAGCGCGGGGATCAGCTCGACGAGCTTCTGCACCGGCGCCGGGTTGAAGAAGTGGATGCCGATCACCCGGTCCGGGCGGGAGGTCGCCACGGCCAGCTTCACCAGCGGGATGGAGGAGGTGTTGGAGGCCAGGATGGCGTCCGGGCGGGTCACCACCTGGTCGAGGATCTGGAAGATCTCGGTCTTGACCTGCTCGTTCTCCACGACCGCCTCGATCACCAGATCGCGGTCGGCGAACTCGCCGAGGTCGGTGGTGAAGGAGAGCCGCTCCAGGGCGGCGTCGCGCTCGGCCTCGCTGATCTTGCCGCGCGCGGCGGCCTTGTCCAGGGAGTTCACCAGGCGGGTACGCCCTATCTCCAGGGCCTCGCCGGTGGTCTCGGCGACCCTGACCTCCAGCCCGGACCGCGCGCACACCTCGGCGATACCCGAGCCCATCTGGCCGCAGCCCACTACTCCGACGCGTTCGATGTCGGTCACATCGTGCCTTTCGCTGATCGACGGGTCCGTGACGCCGCCCCCGTACGGTTCCGGCCACGGCGCCTCGCCGTCCGACGTTACCCCTCCGCGGGGAGCGGGGGACCGGCCGGGTGCACGAGCCCGGCCGGTCCCCTCCCGACCGGACGCGGTCGGCCCGTTGTCGGGGTCCCGGTCGTGGGTGTGGGCGCCGACGGCGACGTGCGCCCGGTCGGGAGCGACGGGGTCGGTGGCGGGGGAGGCGGACACCCGTGTGGCCCCGCTTGTCCCGGCCGGCGCGACCCCGGCCGTTCGCCGTCTGCGCACGGACACGTCCTCCCCGGGCGATCCGCCACACGGGCGGTACGGGGGCGAACCGGCGAGTGGGAGCGCTCTCGGGCGCGTGTGGTGCGGGACGCCGGTCGTCGAACGGTGTTCGCGCCAGGGGGATGTCAAGAGGACACGGCGGCGTGGAGCGAGTGCCCGTCGGTCCCGTACGCGGAGTTGCCACTCCGTTGCGCAGCGCTCATGATCGGGTGGTGGTGTCGTCGGCAGGAGGCAGTGGCGGTATGGGGCATCTCTCTCGAAGGACCTTCAGCGCGGTGGCGGCCGGGGTGGTCTCCGGCGCGCTGCTGACCGGAGCCGGAGCCGGGACCGCGGTGGCGCGGGACGGGCGGGGCACGGGCGCCCGGTACGGACAGCGCCCCGAGCTGCGCGGCATGTGGGTGGCCACCGTCTCCAACATCGACTGGCCGACGAAGGCGGGGCTGAGCGCCGCCGAGCAGCAGGCCCAGTTGCGGGCCCATCTGGACATGGCGGTCGAACGCCGCCTCAACACCGTGATCCTCCAGGTGCGGCCCACGGCGGACGCGCTGTGGCCCTCGCGCCACGAGCCCTGGTCGCAGTACCTCACCGGCACCCAGGGCAAGGACCCCGGCTGGGACCCGCTGGACTTCGCCGTGCGCGAGGCGCACGGCCGCGACCTGGAGCTGCACGCCTGGTTCAACCCGTACCGCGTGGCCAACCACGCCGATCCGGGGCGGCTGGTGGCGAGCCATCCGGCGCGGCGAAACCCGGACTGGGTCGTGCCCTACGGCGGGAAGCTCTACTACAACCCCGGACTGCCCGAGGTCCGCCGCTTCGTGCAGGACGCGATGTTCGACGCGGTGGAGCGCTACGACATCGACGCCGTGCACTGGGACGACTACTACTACCCGTACCCGGTGGCGGGGGAGACCTTCGACGACGACGCGGCGTACGAGCGGTACGGCGGCGGCTTCGCGGACCGGGCCGACTGGCGGCGGCACAACATCGACCTGCTGGTGAGCGAGACGGCCGAGCGGCTGAGGAAGACCAAGCCGCGGGTGCGCTTCGGGGTCAGCCCCTTCGCCGTGTGGCGCAACAAGGGCACCGACCCGGAGGGCTCCGACACCCGCGCGGGGGTGGAGACGTACGACGACCTGTACGCCAACACCCGCAAGTGGGTGCGCGAGCGCTGGATCGACTACATCGTGCCGCAGGTCTACTGGAACATCGGCTTCACCGCCGCCGACTACGCCAAGCTGGTGCCCTGGTGGGCCGACGTGGTGCGGGGCACCGGCGTGGAGCTCTACATCGGCGAGGCGCTGTACAAGGTGGCGGACCCGGCCCAGGGGCCGGCCTGGCACGATCCGGCCGAACTCTCCCGGCACCTGACGCTCTGCGAGCGCCACCCCGAGGTGCGCGGCAACGTCTACTTCTCGGCGAAGCACGTCGCCTCGGACCCGATCGGGGCGATGACCCGGGTGGTGAGGGACCACTACCAGGACCGGGTCCGGCCGCCTCGCTAGTCCCGCGCCCCGCCGGCGTCACCGGCGCCGGGGCTCGGCGGTGTGGTGGCGCACCACGGAGTCGGGCCCCGGCGACACCACGGTCTCGTGGCCGTCCTCGAAGCGCACCCGGTACGGCGGCTCGCCATTCGTCCCCAGCACCTCGATGATCTCCGCGATCCTGTCGTGCTGTCCCACGATCCTGCCGTGGACCAGCAGCAGGTCACCCTCGTTCGCCTGCATCGGAGTTCCCTTCTGTCGGATATGCGAGGAACGCACCTGTAATGCCGATTCTAGGTCCGACGTGCGGACCCGGCGCTCCCGGCGCCGGCCGGCCCGGAACCGGAGCGAAACGGGGAGAAAACGGGGGGAGGAAACGGGGGGGGGAACCGGTGAGAGGGGTGCGCGGGCCCGGCGAAAACCGCTCGACGGCGTCCGCCGGGGGTGCCAGGCTCCCGCCATGGACGCCCCGTACGAGATCTCCACCGACCCCGCCCGCCTCGACGCCGCCCGCATCCACCACTGGCTGTCCACCGACGCCTACTGGGCGCTGGGCCGCAGCCGAGAGAAGCAGGATCGGGCCATCGCCGGATCGCTGAACTTCGGGGCGTACGACACCGGCACCGGCGAACAGGTCGGCTACGCGCGGGTGGTCACCGACCACGCCACGTTCGCCTGGCTCTGCGACGTCTACGTCGCGCCCGCCGCCCGTGGCCGGGGTCTGGGGAAGGCGCTGGTCGAGGCCGTCCGCGACCACCTGGAACCCCACGGGCTGCGCCGCGTGATGCTGGCCACCGACGACGCGCACGGCCTGTACGAGCGGGTCGGCTTCCGTCCGCTGGACGAACCGCGGAAGTGGATGGTCCTGGGGCTCCGGTGGCCCGCCGGCCGCCGCGCCCCGCCGGAAGGGCCGGAAACGGATGCCGACGGACCGTCCACAAACCGGCCTCCCGGATCTACCATCCGGTAATGCACCTCCGGATCACGCTGCTCGCCGCCGCTCGCAGCTCCTCCCTGCTGGATGTGCGGTTCGAGGACGACCGACCCCTGGACGCCGCCGGATGGCGGGAGGCCGAGCGGGCCATCCCGGCGTACGCGCACCTGGCGGGCGCGGAGCTGCGCTACTGCTCGCCGACCCTGCGGTGCAGGGAGACCGGGGAGGTCCTGGGGTTACGGCCCATCGCGCAGCCCGCGCTGCGCGAGTGCGACATGGGCCGTTGGCGCGGTCGCACCTTCAGGGAGGTGGCCGCGTACGAGCCGGGGGCCGTGGACACCTGGCTCGCCGACCCCCAGGCGACCCCGCACGGCGGGGAGTCGCTGCTCTCCTTCATCCTGCGGATCGGCTCCTGGCTGGACACCCGGCCGGGCGACGACGGCCTGATCGCCGCCGTCGTGGAGCCGACGGTGCTCCGCGCGGCCACCGTCTACGCGCTGAAGGCGCCGCCGCACACCTACTGGCGCGTCGACGCCCACCCCCTGTCGTCGGTCACCCTGACCGGACGGGCGGGGGACTGGATGCTCAGCATGGACCACTGAGGGCCCGGCGGGGCGCGGCGGCCGTGCCGCGCCCCGCCGGGGTCACAGCTCCCGCTCGGCGTAGACGCTCATCGCGTCCCTGATGTAGGCCGCCGTGCCCTCGCCGTGCCGGTCGTAGCCGGCGGCGAAGCGCGGGTCGTCGACGTACATCCGCCCGAGCCCGGCGAACTGCTCGGCGGTCGGGCGCCTGCCCTGCCAGCCGAGGGCGACCCACTCGTAGTGCCGCCGCGTGATCGCCTGCGCCTCGTCGCTGTCCGGGGCGAGGCCCGCCTGGTGGGCGCGGGCGAAGTCGGCGGCGATGTCGGCCTGCCGCCGCATGAACTCCTTCTTCTCGTCCTCCGACAGGGAGCGCCACCAGCGGTCGCCCTTCTCGTAGGCGTCGCGGCCCCAGCGCTCGATCACCTCGTCCTTGTAGCGGGTGTGGTCGAAACCGTCGAGAACCTCGTCGGGCATCAGAGGCTCGCCTCCTTCCAGCTTGGTCAATGTCGTCCGTACCGACTCGATCTGCCGGCCCAGCCGCTCCCGCTCCTGTTCGAGCAGCTTCAGGTGGGTCCGCAGCGCGGCGGCCGTGTCCCGCTGTCCGTCGAGGGCGTCGGAGATGGCGGCCAGTCCCAGGCCCAGTTCGCGCAGGAGCAGGATCCGCTGGAGCCGCACCAGCGCGCGCTCGTCGTAGTAGCGGATTCCGCCGTGCCCGACCCGGCTGGGGCGCAGCAGCCCGATGGCGTCGTAGTGACGCAGGGTGCGGCTGGTGGTCCCGGCCGAGCGGGCGATCTCCTGGATCGACCACTCCATCGCCTTCTCCCTCGCCTTCTCCAGCGGTCTCTCCGCCGCCCTCTCCACCGGGGCGGACCTTCCGTTCCGTCGGTGACCACGACGCTAGGGGTTTCCGTCGCGTCAACTTCAAGTCCTCTCCCCGAGGTCCGCGCGGGCCGTCTCCGCGAGCGGTCGGCCACCTCCTTGATTGCATAAAACTGCCGAGCTACGTATAGTCATGCCATCGAGGAGGAGGATCCATGGCGGTACGAGCGGCAGTGGCCGGAGCGAGCGGATACGCGGGCGGTGAGATCCTGCGTCTGCTGACCGGGCACCCCGAGGTCGAGATCGGGGCGCTGACGGGCAACTCCAACGCGGGACGGCGCCTGGGCACGCTCCAGCCGCACCTGACGCCGCTGGCCGACCGCGTGCTGGAGCCGACGTCCGCCGAGACGCTGGCCGGGCACGACGTGGTCTTCCTCGCCCTGCCGCACGGCCAGTCCGCGGCCGTCGCCGAGCGACTCGGGGACGAGGTGCTGGTCATCGACTGCGGGGCCGACTTCCGCCTGAAGGACGCGGGGGAGTGGGAGCGCTTCTACGGCACGCCGCACGCCGGCACCTGGCCGTACGGCCTTCCCGAGCTGCCGGGGGCCCGTGACGCGCTGAGGGGGTCCCGGCGCGTCGCGGTCCCCGGTTGCTATCCGACGACCGCCTCCCTGACGCTGTTCCCGGCCTTCGCCGCCGGCCTGGTCGAACCCGACGTGGTGGTCGTCGCCGCCTCCGGCACCTCCGGCGCGGGCAAGGCGCTCAAGCCCCACCTGCTGGGCAGCGAGGTGATGGGCTCGATGAGCCCGTACGGCGTCGGCGGGGTCCACCGGCACACCCCGGAGATGGTCCAGAACCTCTCGGCCGTGGCCGGCGAACCGGTGACGATCTCCTTCACCCCCACCCTCGCCCCGATGCCGCGCGGCATCCTCGCCACCTGCACCGCCAAGGCCCGGCCCGGACTGACCGGCGACCGGCTGCGCGAGGCGTACGAGAAGGCGCTGGCCGCCGAGCCGTTCGTCCACCTCCTGCCGGAGGGGCAGTGGCCGTCCACCGCGGCGGTGTACGGCTCCAACACGGTGCTGGTCCAGGTCGCGTACGACGAGGCGGCGAACCGCGTCGTCGCCATCGGAGCCCTCGACAACCTCACCAAGGGCACCGCGGGCGGCGCGGTGCAGAGCATGAACATCGCCCTCGGCATCCCCGAGGAGACCGGACTCCCCGTGATCGGGGTCGCTCCGTGAGCGCCCGGTGCGGGGAAGACGGCGAGACGACGACGGACGGGACGAACGGAGAAGCACTGTGAGCGTGACCGCGGCGAAGGGATTCACGGCGGCGGGCATCGCCGCCGGGATCAAGGAGAACGGCAACCCCGACCTGGCCCTGGTCGTCAACAACGGGCCGCGTCTGGCGGCGGCCGGCGTGTTCACCTCCAACCGCGTCAAGGCCGCCCCGGTGCTCTGGTCCGAGCAGGTCCTCAAGGGCGGACTGGTCTCGGCGGTCGTCCTCAACTCCGGCGGCGCCAACGCCTGCACCGGTCCGCAGGGCTTCCAGGACACCCACGCCACCGCTGAGAAGGCGGCCGAGGTCCTCGGCCACAACGCCGGCGAGGTGGCGGTCTGCTCCACCGGCCTGATCGGGGTGCGGCTGCCGATGGACAGGCTGCTGCCGGGAATCGAGAAGGCCGCCGAGGCGCTCTCCGCGCACGGCGGCGAGAAGGCCGCCATCGCCATCAAGACCACCGACACCGTCCACAAGACCGCCGTCGCCGAGGGCGACGGGTGGGTCGTGGGCGGGATGGCCAAGGGCGCGGGCATGCTCGCCCCCGGACTGGCCACCATGCTCGTCGTCCTCACCACCGACGCCGACGTGGACGGCGCCGTCCTCGACCGGGCGCTGCGCGACGCCACGCGCACCACCTTCGACCGGATCGACTCCGACGGCTGCATGTCCACCAACGACACCGTGCTGCTGCTCGCCTCCGGGGCCTCCGGAGTGGCGCCGGACGAGGCGGAGTTCGCCGAGGCCGTCCGCACCGTCTGCGCCGACCTGGCCCGGCAGCTCATCGGCGACGCCGAGGGAGCCTCCAAGGACATCCGGATCGAGGTGGTGGGCGCGGCCACCGAGGACGACGCCGTGGAGGTCGGCCGCACCATCGCCCGCAACAACCTCCTCAAGTGCGCCGTCCACGGCGAGGACCCCAACTGGGGCCGGGTGCTCTCCGCCATCGGCACCACCTCCGCCGTCTTCGACCCCGACCGGCTGAACGTCGCCATCAACGGCGTGTGGGTCTGCAAGAACGGCTCCGTCGGCGAGGACCGCGACCTGGTGGACATGCGCTACCGCGAGGTCCGCATCACCGCCGACCTGGCCGCGGGCGACGCCTCCGCCGTCGTCTGGACCAACGACCTCACCGCCGACTACGTCCACGAGAACAGCGCCTACTCCTCATGAGCACCCGCAAGCACAAGGTCCTCCCCAAGGCCGAGATCCTCATCGAGGCCCTGCCCTGGCTGACCCGCCACCACGGCAAGACCGTCGTCATCAAGTTCGGCGGCAACGCCATGGTCGACGAGGAACTGAAGGCCGCCTTCGCCCAGGACGTGGTCTTCCTGCGGCACGCCGGACTCAAGCCGGTCGTCGTCCACGGCGGCGGCCCCCAGATCAGCGCCCACCTCGACAGGCTCGGGCTGGTCTCGGAGTTCAAGGCCGGACTGCGGGTCACCACCGACGAGGCGATGGACGTCGTGCGGATGGTGCTGGCCGGTCAGGTGCAGCGCGAGCTGGTCGGCCTCCTCAACCGGCACGGTCCGCTGGCCGTCGGCATGACCGGCGAGGACGCGCACACCATGACCGCCACCAAGCGCTACGCCGAGCTGGACGGCGAGCGGGTGGACATCGGCCGGGTCGGCGAGATCACCGAGGTCGACACGGGCGCCATCCAGGCGCTGCTGGACGACGGCCGCATCCCGGTGATCTCCTCCATCGCCCGCAGCGCCGACGACGGTCACGTCTACAACATCAACGCCGACACCGCCGCCGCCGCGCTCGCCGCCGCGCTCGGGGCCGAGACGCTGATCGTCCTCACCGACGTCGAGGGGCTGTACGCGGACTGGCCGAACAGCGACGACGTGATCAGCCAGCTCACCGCGAGCGAGCTGGAGAAACTGCTGCCGGAGCTGGCCAGCGGGATGGTCCCCAAGATGGAGGGCTGCCTGTACGCCGTGCGCAACGGGGTGAACACCGCTCGGGTCCTCGACGGTCGCGTCCAGCACTCCATCCTGCTGGAGATCTTCACCGACGAGGGCATCGGAACCATGATCCTGCCGGACAAGGGGGAACGGGAATGACCACCGTCGACGGCGCCAACGGCGCCGGCACGGCCAACGCCACCGGCAACGCCGGCCTCACCCGGCGCTGGCAGGGCGCGCTGATGGACAACTACGGCACCCCCCGCATCCCGATCACCCACGGGGAGGGCGCCCGGCTGTGGGACGCCGAGGGCGGGGAGTACCTGGACTTCGTCGGCGGCATCGCCGTCAACTCCCTGGGCACCGGGCACCCGGCGGTCGTCCGCGCCGTCTCCGACCAGATCGCCACGCTCGGCCACGTCTCCAACCTCTTCGTCGCCGAGCCCCCGGTCGCCCTGGCCGAGCGGCTGCTCCGGCTCTTCGACCGGCCGGGCCGCGTCTACTTCTCCAACTCCGGCGCGGAGGCGGTCGAGGCCGCCTTCAAGATCGGCCGTCGGACCGGACGCACGCACATGGTCGCCGCCGACGGCGGCTTCCACGGCCGCACCATGGGCGCCCTGGCGCTGACCGGCCAGCCCGCCAAGCGCGACCCCTTCCTGCCGCTGCCCGGCGAGGTCACCCACGTCCCCTACGGCGACGTCGACGCGCTGCGGGAGGCCGTCACCGAGGAGACGGCCCTGGTGATCCTGGAGCCCATCCAGGGCGAGAAGGGCGTCGTCGTCCCGCCCGAGGGCTATCTGGCCGCGGCCCGTGAGATCACCGCCGCCACCGGCACCCTGCTGGTGCTCGACGAGATCCAGACGGGCATCGGACGCACCGGCCACTGGTTCGCCTGCCAGGCCCAGGGCGTCGAGCCCGACGTCGTCACCCTCGCCAAGGGGTTGGGGGCCGGGCTGCCCATCGGCGCCACGGTCGCCTTCGGCAAGGCGGCCGAGCTGCTGACGCCCGGCCAGCACGGCTCCACCTTCGGCGGCAACCCGGTGGTCTGCGCGGCGGCGCTCGCCGTCCTGGACACCATCGCCGACGAGGGCCTGCTCGACCACGTCAAGCGCGTCGGCGGCCGGCTGCGCGACGCCATCCGGGCGCTGGGCCACCCGCTGGTCGACCAGGTCCGCGGCGCCGGGCTGCTGCTGGGTATCGTACTGACCGAACCCGTCGCGCCTCAGGTGCAGCAGTTCGCTCAGGACGCGGGCTTCCTGGTGAACGCGGTCGCTCCGGACGTCGTCCGGCTCGCGCCGCCGCTGATCATCGGCGAGGGCGAGGTGGACGCGCTGGTCCGCTCCCTCCCCGACATCCTCGACGCCGTTGACGGGACCCGACGAGCCGGAGACTGACGAGACGATGACCGAGGCGCAGGGCAGCAACCACGGGGGCCCGGCCGTACCCCACACGCGTACGGCACGGCACCGCCGGATCGTGGAGATCCTCGGCCGCGAGCCGGTCCGCTCCCAGAGTCAGCTCGCCAAGCTCCTCGCCGACGACGGGCTGAGCGTCACCCAGGCGACGCTCAGCCGGGACCTCGACGAACTGGGCGCGGTGAAGATCCGCAACACCGGCGGCGAGCTGATCTACGCCGTCCCGGGCGAGGGCGGCGACCGCACCCCCCGGGCCCCGCTGGGGGAGTCCGCGAGCGAGGCGCGGATGGCGCGGCTGGCGGGCGAACTGCTCATCTCCGCCGAGGCATCGGCCAACCTCGTGGTCCTGCGCACCCCGCCCGGCGCCGCCCAGTTCCTCGCCTCGGCGATCGACCAGGCGGAGGTCCACGACATCATCGGCACCATCGCCGGCGACGACACCGTGCTGCTGATCAGCCGCCACCCCACGGGGGGCCAGGCCCTGGCCGACCACCTGCTGCGCCTGGCGCAGAAGAACTCCCCGCAGCGGAACCCCCACTAGCGTCCCGGGACGCCGCCGCGCGCCGGGCCGGCGGGGTCGCCGGTCACGCCCGCCCGGCCCCGGCCGGCCACTCCTCGGCCAGCAGGGCCCAGACCTGGAGGTCGTGACGGCGACCGCCCATGGCGAACACGCTGCGCAGGGTGCCCTCGTGCGTCATGCCCAGCCGCTTGGCCACCGCGATGCTGGGGGCGTTCTCGGGGGAGACCAGCCACTCCACGCGGGACATGCCGCGGACGCCGACCGCCCAGTCGATCATGCGGCGGGCGGCGGTGGTGACCAGGCCGCGGCCCTGGGCCTCGGGGGCGAGCCAGGCCCCCAGCTCGCAGGAGCCCTCCCCGGTGTCGAACAGGCGGAAGAGCATGCCGCCGACCAGCTCGTCGTCGAGCCAGATGCCGTAGACGCGGCCCTGGTCGGCGGCCTGCTTGTCCGCGTAGCGCTGGAGGAAGGCCCGCGCGGACTCGGTGTCGGTGACGGAGTGCGCCCACGGCAGCCAGGGCGTGAGGTGGTCGCGCACCCGGTCGGTGTACGCGGCCAACTCCGCCGCCTGCCACGGCTCCAGGGGGCGCAGCTCCGCGCCGTCGCCGAGAGGGGTGCTGAGCATGGGCGTCTCCTCGGATCGCGGTCGGATCGCGGTCGGATCGCGGTCGGTCGCGGTCGCCGGCGGTTCCGGTGAGCCGGTGACCGGGACGGCCGTCGTGATCCACTCGCGGTCACGGTAGCCGCACCCCGCCGCGCCGCACCACCGGACGACCCGGTGGCGGTCGTGCCCCGGCTCAGCCCGTCCTCTTGTGGAAGAGGGTGGTGGGCCGCGGCACGCCCGTGGTGTCGGTGGCGTAGTCCGGGATCGTGCCGGCCTCGGTCCAGCCCGCCGAGCGGTAGAGGCGCTCCGCCGGGCTGCCGGTCTGGGTGTCCAGGACCAGCAGGGAGATCCCCGAGGCCGCCGCCTCCCGCTCGGCCACCGTCAGCAGCGCGCGGCCGAGCCCCCGGCCGCGCGCGTCCCGGTGCACGATCAGCTTGGCGACCTCGGCGCGGTGGCGTCCGTTGGGCATGCCGCTCCTGCGCAGTTGCACGGTGCCGACGATCCGGCCGGTGCCGTCCCGGGCGACCCACACCGTGATCCCGCCCGCGGCCGTCTCGGGGGCCAGGCCCTCCCACCAGGCCGCGATCCCCGTCCGGTCGGGAGGGGCGAGGAAGCCGATCGAGGAGCCGCCCTCGACGGCGTCGCACACCAGGTCGGCGAGCCCGTCGCGGGCGGCGAGGAGGTCGGTGGCCGACAGCCGGGTGATCACGGGCGCGGCGCTGTTCGCGTGGTCGGTTCGCACCGCTCGATGGAACGCCTTTCCGGCCGGTCGCGCAACGGCGTTCCGCGGAGCGGTCACACGGGGGCGGACGGGCCGCCGCCGCACGCGCTCGGCCGTGCTGCGCGGTCGGTGTTTCCGGCGCAGTCTGGGGTCATGGGTACCACGGGAGAACGGTTCGAGGTGCGGACGCGCCGCGTGTACGAGGAGGCCGCGCCCGAGGACGGGACACGGGTGCTGGTGGACCGACTGTGGCCGCGCGGCCTGGCGAAGGAGAAGGCGGAGCTGGACGAGTGGGTGAAGGACGTCGCCCCCTCGGACGGCCTGCGCCGCTGGTACGGCCACGACCCCGACCGCCACGCGGACTTCGCCGAGCGCTACCGGGCGGAGCTGGCCGAACCCGAGCGGCACGAGGCGGTGGAGCGGCTGCGGGAACTGGCCGGAGACGCGCCGCTGACCCTGCTGACGGCGACGAGGGAGGTGGACCGCAGCCACCTCCCCGTCCTGGCCGAGGTCCTGCGGAACACCCCCGGACCCACCGGCTGACCCCGGCCGCCGCACGCCGGTCGCCGTACGTGGGCCGGTCCACCGCGCCGGCCCGCGGGTCACCCGGACGGCGCCGCTCATTGACGAATCATGCAGAGGAGTGCATACTTATACCAGTCACCGCATGCATCGTAAGGAGCCCCCGTGACCGAGCGCGTCGTACTCGCCTACTCCGGTGGCCTGGACACCTCCGTCTGCATCGGCTGGATCACCGAGGAGACGGGCGCCGAGGTCGTCGCCGTCGCCGTGGACGTCGGCCAGGGCGGAGAGGACCTGGACGTCATCCGCAAGCGCGCGCTCGCCTGCGGGGCCGTCGAGGCGGAGATCGCCGACGCCAAGGACGAGTTCGCCGAGGAGTACTGCCTCCCGGCGATCAAGGCCAACGCGCTCTACATGGACCGCTATCCGCTGGTCTCCGCCCTCTCGCGGCCGGTCATCGTCAAGCACCTGGTCGCCGCCGCGCGCAAGCACGGCGCCGGCACCGTCGCCCACGGCTGCACCGGCAAGGGCAACGACCAGGTGCGGTTCGAGGCGGGCATCGCCTCCCTGGCGCCCGACCTGAACTGCATCGCGCCCGTGCGGGACTACGCCATGACCCGCGACAAGGCCATCGCCTTCGCCGAGGAGAAGGGCCTGCCGATCGCGACCACCAAGAAGTCGCCGTACTCCATCGACCAGAACGTCTTCGGACGGGCCGTGGAGACCGGCTTCCTGGAGGACATCTGGAACGCGCCGATCGAGGACGTCTACGACTACACCCGGAACCCGGCCATCCCGCGCGAGGCCGACGAGGTGGTCATCACCTTCGAGAAGGGCGTCCCCGTCGCCGTCGACGGCCGGCCCGTCACCGTCCTGCAGGCCATCCGGCAGCTCAACGAGCGCGCCGGGGCCCAGGGCGTCGGCCGGATCGACATGGTCGAGGACCGTCTGGTGGGCATCAAGTCCCGCGAGATCTACGAGGCTCCGGGTGCCATCGCGCTGATCACCGCCCACCAGGAGCTGGAGAACGTCACCGTCGAGCGCGAACTGGCCCGCTACAAGCGGCAGGTCGAGCAGCGGTGGAGCGAACTGGTCTACGACGGCCTGTGGTTCTCCCCGCTCAAGCGGGCCCTGGACGGCTTCGTCGACGAGGCCAACGAGCACGTCTCCGGCGACATCCGGATGACCCTGCACGGCGGCCGGGCCGTCGTCACCGGCCGGCGCTCCCGGGAGTCGCTGTACGACTTCAACCTGGCCACCTACGACACCGGCGACACCTTCGACCAGTCGATGTCCAAGGGGTTCATCGAGATCTTCGGCATGAGCAGCAAGATCGCCGCCAAGCGGGACCTCGGGCAGTAACCTGCCCTCCACGGCAGCCGCCCGCCGCCCGCCTCCTCCGCCCCGCGGCGGGGAGGCGGGCGTCTTCCCACCCGGCCACACCGCCGGCACTCCAGTACGACCCCCGGTACGCGCACGAGGAGCACCGATGACCAACGGCCCGCAGACCCCCCCTCCCTCCGCAGGCGGTGACGTGCGGCTGTGGGGCGGCCGGTTCGCCGACGGACCGGCCGAGGCCCTGGCGAAGCTCTCGGCCTCCGTCCACTTCGACTGGCGGCTGGCCCCCTACGACATCGCCGGCTCCCGGGCGCACGCCCGGGTGCTGCACAAGGCCGGCCTGCTCACCGACGACGAGCTGGAGCGGATGCTCGCCGGACTCGACCGGCTGGCGGCCGACGTCGCCGACGGCTCCTTCACCGGCACCGTCGCCGACGAGGACGTGCACACCGCCCTGGAGCGCGGCCTGCTGGAACGCCTCGGCCCCGAACTGGGCGGCAAGCTCCGCGCCGGACGCTCCCGCAACGACCAGGTCGCCACCCTGTTCCGGATGTACCTGCGCGACCACGCCCGGATCATCGGCGGCCTGCTGGCCGACCTGAACGAGGCCCTGGTCTCCCTCGCCGAGGCGCACCCGGACGTGGCGATGCCCGGCCGCACCCACCTCCAGCACGCCCAGCCGGTGCTCTTCGCCCACCACGTCCTCGCCCACGTCCAGGCGTTCTCCCGGGACGCCGAGCGGCTGCGGCAGTGGGACGAGCGCACCGCCGTCTCGCCCTACGGGTCGGGCGCGCTCGCCGGCTCCTCGCTCGGCCTGGACCCGCGGGCGGTCGCCGCCGACCTCGGCTTCGAGCACGGCTCGGCGGCCAACTCCATCGACGGCACCGCCTCCCGGGACTTCGTCGCCGAGTTCGCCTTCATCACCGCGATGATCGGCGTCGACCTCTCCCGGCTCGCGGAGGAGGTGATCATCTGGAACACCAAGGAGTTCTCCTTCGTCACCCTCCACGACGCCTTCTCCACCGGCTCGTCGATCATGCCGCAGAAGAAGAACCCGGACATCGCCGAGCTGGCGCGCGGCAAGTCCGGCCGGCTCATCGGCAACCTCACCGGACTGCTGGCCACCCTCAAGGCGCTGCCGCTGGCGTACAACCGCGACCTCCAGGAGGACAAGGAGCCCGTCTTCGACTCCTGCGACCAACTGGAGATCCTCCTCCCGGCGTTCACCGGGATGATGGCCACCCTCACCGTCAACCGCGAGCGAATGGAGGAACTGGCCCCGGCCGGCTTCTCCCTCGCCACCGACGTCGCCGAGTGGCTGGTGAAGCGGGGCGTGCCGTTCCGCGAGGCGCACGAGATCGCGGGGGAGTGCGTCAAGGTCTGCGAGGACGCCGGGATCGAGCTGGACCGGCTCACCGACGAGCAGTTCGCGAAGATCTCCCCGCACCTGACCCCCGAGGTCCGCTCCGTGCTGAGCGTCGCCGGGTCACTGGCCGCCCGCGACGGGCGCGGCGGCACCGCGCCGTCGGCGGTCGCCGTCCAACTCGCCGAGGTCAAGGACGATCTGGCCCGGCAGAGGCAGTGGGCGCGGACCGCTCCGGGAGGCGGGGCGCGGACCCGCTGAGGAACTCCACCGCGCCGGACCCCGCCCGACAGTGGGCCCCCACCACCTCCAGGGCGCCCCGACGCAGCAGCGGCAGCAGCACCGGGTCGTCGCGCAGCCGCGCGACGACCCGGTCGGTCTGCGCGCGGACGGTGTTCTCCACCGCGTCCCCCGGCAGCCGCGCGCCGTCCCGGCAGGCCCCCGCCAGACGGGCCGACGCCACGGCGAGATGGGCCGGCGGCCGGGTGCCCACCGTCCGCGCCCGGACCGCCGCGGCCACCGTCCCGCAGTCGGAGTGCCCCAGCACGACCACCAGCGGGACGTCCAGCTCCACCGGCCCGTACTCGACGCTGCCCTCGACCATCGCGTCCAGGGTGTGCGCGGCCGTACGGATCACCAGCAGCGCGCCCGGCTCCAGGTCGAAGAGCGTCTCCGGCGGCGTCCGGCAGTCGACGCAGGCCAGGACCGCGGCGAGCGGACGCCCGGCGCGGGCGGTGCCACCCCGCCTCGCCCTCCCGCCTCCCGGGAGCCCCCGTGCGACGGCCCGACGGTTGCCCTCCTTCAGCAGCCGCAGCGCCGCGGGGGGAGTGAGCCGCTCCCCGTCGCCCCTGCCGTCCTCGCCGCCCCCGCCGTCCCTCGGCGCGGTGCCCTGGCGCGGCACGGAGCCGAGCAGCCCGGCGGCGCCGAGCGCGGCCCCGCGCAGTGTCCAGCGGTGATTCCTCGGCGAGCGCGGCACGTCGTTCCTCCCTGGTGCGGTCGATCCCGGGGGAGCATCGACCGCACCGCACCGACCCATGCCGCCGGAAGGGGTGAACCGGTGCGTACCGAATGCGACGCGGTCACCCGCCCGGGGGACCGCGTCGACGGCCCGTCCGGTCGCCGGACGGGCCGCGTCGGCGGGAGACGAGGCGGCGGGGGCGGGCCTCAGGCCGCCTCGGCCTTGGCCTTGGTGGCGTACACGTCCACGTACTCCTGGCCCGACAGCCGCATCACGTGGCTCATCACCTCGTCCGTCACGGCCCGCAGGACGTAGCGGTCGCGGTCCATGCCGTCGTAGCGCGAGAAGTCCAGCGGCTCGCCGAAGCGGACCGTGATCCGGCGGCCCGGACCGATCCGGGGCAGGCCGCGTCCGCCCGGCTGCACGCGGTCGGTGCCGATCATCGCGAACGGGACCACCGGCGCGCCGGTCATCAGCGTCAGCCGGGCGATGCCGGTGCGCCCGCGGTACAGCCGGCCGTCGGGGGAGCGGGTGCCCTCCGGGTAGATGCCGAAGACCTTGCCCTCCTCCAGCACCCGGCGGCCGGTCATCAGCGCGGCCACGCCGCCGCGCCCGCCGTCGCGGTCCACGGGGATCATGCCGACGCCGGTGAAGAACCAGGCCATCAGGCGGCCCTTGAGGCTCTTGCCCGTGACGTACTCGTCCTTGCCGATGAAGAAGACCTGCCGGTCGACGACGAGGGGGAGGACCATCGAGTCGATGAACGTGAGGTGGTTTCCGGCCAGGATCACCGGGCCGCTGCCGGGAATGTGCTCGACGCCCTCCACCCGCGGACGGAACAGTACGCGCAGGAGCGGGCCGAGCAGCGCCTTGATGAACTGGAAGCGGGACAACGTGTCCTCCGGTCGTGACGGTCAGCGCGCACACCCGCGCAGGTCAGTACGGTACCCGCGGTCCTCGGCGGGGCGAGCGCCGGGTTCACACGACGGATACCCGGTGTCGGGGTGCTTTGTCAGCCGTTTGCGTCACGTTCCCTCCGCGGTCTCCCGACGGAAAGCGGTGCGCGCCTACCATGCGCGGGTTCCGCCGCTTGTCGTGTGCGGGACAGCCATGAGCGGACGTGGGAGAGGAGTGTCCATGGGACAGGAGCAGCGGCCGGGGCGCAGAACCGTGCTGGGCGCGGCGGTGTTGGGGGCCGGGGCGGCGGCGCTGGGCCCGGCGGCCACGGCCGCGGCGGCCGGCGACGGCGGCACGGGCCGGGGGCGTTCGCGCCTGCCGGTGCCCACCGTGATCGCCCACCGGGGCGCCAGCGGCTACCGGCCCGAGCACACCCTGGGTGCGTATCAGCTCGCCCTCGACATGGGCGCGGACGTCGTCGAGCAGGACCTCGTCCCCACCAAGGACGGCCATCTGGTGTGCCGTCACGAGAACGACATCACCGGCACCACGGACGTGGCCGACCACCCGGAGTTCGCCGACCGGAAGACCACCAGGACGGTGGACGGCGTGCGGCTCACCGGCTGGTTCACCGAGGACTTCACCCTCGCCGAGCTCAAGACCCTGCGCGCCACCGAGCGCATCCCCGAGACCCGGCCGAACAACACCCTCTACGACGGCCGGTGGGAGGTGCCCACCCTCGAAGAGGTGCTGCGCTGGGCCGAGCGCGAGGGCCGCCGGCGCGGACGCCCGGTCTGGCTCCACATCGAGACCAAGCACCCCACCTACTTCCGCGAGTTGGGCCTGGGCCTGGAGGAGCCGCTGGCGAAGCTGCTGCGCGCGTACGGGCGGCACCGCGCGAACTCCCCGACGTTCCTGCAGTCCTTCGAGCCCACCAGCATGCGGCGGCTGGCCGAGCTGGTGGAGACCCCGCGCGTGGTGCTGCTGTCCTCCGCCTCCTCCCGCCCGTGGGACTTCGTGGAGTCCGGCGACCCGCGCACCGTGGCCGACCTGGTCACGCCCGAGGGCCTGCGGTGGATCTCCGGCTTCGCCCAGGGCATCGGCCCCACGCTCGACCTCGTCGTCCCCAGGACGGCGGACGGCCGGCTCGGCGAGCCCACCACCCTGGTGCGCGACGCCCACGCCCGCGGCCTGCTGCTCCACCCGTACACCCTGCGCAACGAGAACCGGTTCCTGCCCGCCGACTTCCGCCGCGGCACCGACCCCGACGCCTACGGGGACGCCTTCGGCGCCCTGCGGGCGTACTTCGCCACCGGCATCGACGGCATCTTCTCCGACCACCCGGACACGGCGCTGCTGGCCGCCGAGGACTTCCGCCGGCGCTGACCCCGGGCGACCCGGGCGACCCGGCGCCCCGTCACCCTCGGCCCCGGCGCCCTCCGCGCCGGGGCCGCACCGCGCCGCCGCGCCACCCGGACGGGTGATCGCCGGCCGGCCGCGCAACCGTCCCGCCGCCCGGAGCCGTCCCGGCAGCCGTGACGCCGGACGCACCCCCTCCTCTTCCCCCTCCCCATCCCCCGCTCCTGCCGCCCCCGCTGCGCTCCCTGCTGGCGGCCGAGTGCGCCGCGGAGGCGGCGGGCCACGGCATCGAGCCCGCCGACCTCGAACAGGCCGTCTGGCTGCGCTGGTTGGAACGCGGCCGGACGGACGGGCCGCCGCCCCGCCCGGCCCACTGGCTGCGGGCGGCCGTGCGGGCCGAGGTGCGGTCCGCGCGCCGCCGGACGCGGCGCGAGGTGGCCTACGACGCGACGGAACCCGGAACGGCGCCCTCCCCGGCGTACGGCGCCGAGGAGACCGAGAGCGCCGAGAGCCGCGTCCTGCGCCGAGAACGCTCGCGGGTCCTGCGCGCGGCCGTCGCGAGACTGCCCGGCCGCTGCCCCGCGGTGCTCACCGCCCTGCTGTCGCGCCGGGACCCCACCTATCCGGAGATCGCCCGCGAGTTGGGAATCTCACAGGGCAGCCTGGGACCGATTCGTTCCCGTTGCATCGATTGCCTGCGCAGAATGCTCACGGCGGAGGTTGCGGCTCCCGGACCCAGGGGAAGGGTGCGGTAAACAACCGGCGTCATCAGGGCAGACAGTTCGGGCGCGCGACCCTCGTACCACACGCGCGCCCGGCGCGACGATCAGGAGACGTGCGCACATGGGAACGAGCGTGACCATCTCTGCGGCGAGGGACGGCGACGCCGAGCAGATCCTCAAGCTGCAGTATCTGTGCTACCAGTCCGAGGCCGCGCTGTACGGCGACTACGGCATCGAACCGCTCACCCAGTCCCTCGACGACCTGCGGGCCGAACTGGCCCGCGGCTGCGTGCTGGTGGCCCGGCTCGGCGAGGAGGTCGTCGGCTCGGTACGCGGCAGCGTCGACGAGGACGGCACGGCCACCATCGCCAAGCTGATCGTGCACCCGCGGATGCAGCGGCACGGCCTCGGCAGGCGGCTGCTGACGGCGATCGAGGAGAAGCTGGCGGAGGAGCGGTCCGCCCGGCGCTACCGGCTGTTCACCGGCCACCGCAGCGAGGGCAACCTCCGTCTCTACCGCAGGCTCGGCTACTCCCAGGTCTCCACCGAGCGGGTCTCCCCCCGGCTGAGCCTGGTCCTCCTGGAGAAGGAGGCCGTACGCGAGGCCGTCCCGCGGGACCTGGCCGCCAGCGCCTGACCCGGGCGGCGACCGCCGGAACGCGACGGGCGTGCGGACGCGGCACCGTGCCGCGTCCGCACGCCCGTTCCGCACGTCGGACGCGGTGCCCGCGCCGCTACGCCGTCCGCCGCGAGCGCCGCAGCCACACCAGGCCGAGGACCGGCAGGACCAGCGGGAGCAGCAGGTACCCCAGGCCGTAGCCCGACCAGACCGTCGAGTCCGGGAAGGCCGCCGGGTCCAGCACGGTCCAGGTGCCGACCGTCAGCACCCCCACCAGCTCCGCCGCGCAGCCGACCGTCGCCACCCTGCGGGCGACCTCGCCCCCGCGGATCAGGGCGAGGGTGATCACCACGTACACCGCCGCGGCCACCGCCGAGAGCACGTAGGCCAGCGGCGCCTCCTCGAAGCGGGTGGCGAGCTCGTAGACCGCGCGGGAGGTGGCGCCGACGGCGAAGACCCCGTACACCGTCAGCAGCAGCCGGCCCGGACCGTGGCCGAGCCCGTCGGGGGCGTTCCGCGCGGCGGACGCGGAGTCCCGGGGGCCCTCGGGGGGCGTCTCAGACATGGCCGCCGCCTCCCCACACGTCGTACAGCCGCACCTGGAGCACCGCCATCACCACCGCGCCCGCGGCCACCGTCGCCGAGCCCCAGCGGGTGCGCTCGGCCAGCGACATGAGCCCGACGGCGGGCAGACAGGCCACGACGCCCAGCAGGTAGCAGACGAAGACCACCGTGCCACCGGCCGGCCGCTCGCCGCGCGCGAGCTGCACGATCCCGACGACCAGCTGGACCAGGGCGAGCACGGTCACCACGGCCATGCCGGCGAAGTGCCAGTCCTTGGTCGGCTGGTCCCGGTAGGCCGCGAAACCGCACCAGGCGGCCAGGGCGAGCGCGGCCACGGCGACCGCGACCGTCAACGGGGTGAGCATGTCGAGACTGTATTACGGGCGAGGTCACGGGCGGAAAAGCCCCCCGCGTCCGCCCTCGGGGGCGCCTCGTAGGCTGGCCGGGTGAGGATCTTCGCCGCCGCCGCGCTCTTCGACAACGACGGAACCCTGCTGTCGTCCCTGGAATCCGTCGTCCGCTGCTGGACCCGATGGGCGGAGGAGTACGGCGTCACCGGCGAGGACTTCGCCCGGGTCGGCCTGCACGGCCGTCCCGCCGCGGAGATCGTCGCCGACCTGCTGCCCGCCGACCGGGTGCCCGAGGCGCTGCGGCGCATCGAGCAGCTGGAGCTCCAGGACGTGACGGGCCCGGACGGGGGAGGGGTGGCGCCGCTGCCCGGCTCGGTCGAGCTGACCGGCGCGCTGCCCGCCGACCGCTGGGCCGTGGTCACCTCCGCGACCCGCGCCCTGGCCGAGGCCAGACTGGCCCGGGCCGGGCTCGCCGCGCCGCTGGTCGTCGCGGCCGACGACGTCACCCGGGGCAAGCCCGACCCCGAGCCCTACCTGCTGGCCGCGGCCGAACTGGGGGTCGACCCGGCCCACTGCGTGGTCTTCGAGGACGCGCCGGCCGGGCTGGAGGCGGGCCGCGCGGCGGGCATGACGACCGTGGCCTTGGCCACAACCCACCGGTTCGACGAACTCTCCGCCGACCTCGTCGTCAAGGACCTCTCGGACCTGTCGGTGCAGGTCACCGCCGAGGGTCTGGAGATCGTCGCGGAGCGGTGAACGACCGGTGCACCTCCTCCAGGCGTCCACTATGCGGACAACGGCGTCCGTTTTTACGTGCTCCGCTCAGGCATCTGGTTTACTCGTCCGCATGACCCCGACGAGCGACCGCACCCCTGCGACCGAGGCGACCATGTCGCCCGGTGCTCGTCGCCTGTGTCGAATGTGTTGACCGCCGAGGGCCCCCGCCTGAGCCGCCTCGCGCCCCGAAGCGAGATCCGAGTCCCCGTCCCGCGCCGCCCGTAGGCGCGAACGGACGCGCTCGGCCCCGAGCTCACCCGCAGTCCGGCCGCCACACCGCTCCGGGCTGTCGGTTCCCACCCTTTCGTCAGGAACATCCCGTGCCCGGCGCCGCCACCGCGCGCCGCGCACTCGACAGTGATGGACACCCAGTGATCACCACCACGGGACTCACCAAGGTCTACCGCTCCCGCGGCCGCGACGTGACCGCGCTCGACGGCGTCGACCTGCACGTCCGCGAGGGCGAGATATTCGGCGTCGTCGGACGCAGCGGGGCGGGGAAGTCCTCCCTCATCCGCTGCGTCAACCTGCTGGAGAGACCCACCTCCGGCACGGTCGTCGTCGACGGCCGGGACCTCACCGCGCTGGCCGGCCGCGGACCGCGGGCCGGCGCCGAGCTGCGCCGGGCGCGCAGCCGCATCGGCATGGTCTTCCAGCACTTCAACCTGCTGTCCTCCCGCACCGTCCAGGGCAACGTCGAACTGCCCCTGGAGATCCTGGGGGTGCCCGGCCGGGAACGCGCCCGCAAGGCGCGGGAACTGCTCGGCCTGGTCGGCCTCGCCGACCACGCCCGCGCCTGGCCCGCGCAGCTGTCGGGCGGACAGAAGCAGCGCGTCGGCATCGCCCGCGCGCTCGCCGGCGACCCCAAGGTGCTGCTGTCGGACGAGGCGACCTCCGCCCTCGACCCGGAGACCACCCGCTCGGTGCTGGACCTGCTGCGCGACCTCAACCGACAGCTCGGCCTGACCATCCTGCTGATCACGCACGAGATGGACGTCGTCAAGTCGATCTGCGACTCGGCCGCGCTGATGCGCGACGGGAAGGTCGTGGAGTCCGGCACCGTCTCCGGGCTGCTGGCCACCCCGGGCTCGGAACTCGCCCGCGAGCTGTTCCCCCTCGGCGGCCCGCCCACGGCCGCGGACCGCACCGTCGTGGACGTCACCTTCCACGGCGACAGCACGGCCCGGCCGCTGATCTCCCGACTGTCGCGCACCTACGACATCGACGTGTCGATCCTGGGCGCCGCCATGGACACCATCGGCGGCCGGCAGGTCGGCCGGATGCGGATCGAGCTCCCGGGCCGCTTCGAGGACAACGTCGTGCCGATCGGCTTCCTGCGCGAGCGGGGCCTGACCGTGGAGATCGCCGGAACCGCCGAGGCCGCCGGAACCACCGAGACCGCCGAGCCCGTCGAGGCCGCCGAGAAGACCGTGGAGGACGCCCGATGACCTGGCCGGAGATGCAGCCCATCCTGATCCAGGGCACCATCGACACGCTGTACATGGTCGGCTGGTCCACCCTCGTCACCGTCCTCGGCGGGCTCCCGCTGGGCGTGCTGCTGGTCCTCACCGACCGCGGCGGACTCCTGGCGAACAGGGCGGTCAACAAGGTGCTGGGCGCCGTGGTCAACGTCGGACGCTCCCTGCCCTTCATCGTCCTCGTCGTCGCCCTGATCCCCTTCACCCGCCTGCTGGTCGGCACCTCCATCGGCCCGACGGCCGCCGTGGTGCCGCTCTCCATCGGCGCCATCCCCTTCTTCGCCCGGCTGGTGGAGACCGCCGTGCGCGAGGTGGATCACGGCCTGGTCGAGGCCGTCCTGTCCATGGGCGGCGGCACCGGCACGGTCGTCTTCAAGGCCCTGCTCCCGCAGGCGCTCCCGTCGCTCGTGGCCGGCCTGACCACCACCGTCATCACCCTCGTCGGCTACTCCGCGATGGCCGGCGCGGTGGGCGCCGAGGGGCTGGGCAGCAAGGCCATCACCTACGGCTACCAGCGCTTCGAGACCGGTTTCATGATCGCCACCGTCGTGGTGCTGCTCGCCATCGTCACCGCCGTGCAACTCCTGGGCGACGGCGTGGTGCGGCTGCTGTCCCGCCGCGAGCGCACCGCCTCCTGAAGCTTCCGCGTCCCGCGGAGAACCCCCCACCGAGAAGCCGGACACCTTGTCCGGCGCCCACACCAGAACACGGCAACACCGAAAAGAGGCACTCTTCGTGCACGCCATCGTCAAGACCACCGTCACCGCCACGGCCGCCGCCGCCCTCACCCTGGGCCTGACCGCCTGCGGCACCGACTCCGACCCCGCCGCCTCCACCGGCAAGGGGGACGCCGACGCGCCGCTGACCGTCGCCGCCTCCCCGACCCCGCACGCCGACATCCTCACCTTCGTCAAGGAGAACCTGGCCGAGGAGGCGGGCCTGAAGCTGGAGGTCAAGGAGTTCACCGACTACGTCCTGCCCAACACGGCCACGGAGAACGGCGAGGTGGACGCCAACTACTTCCAGCACAAGCCGTACCTGGACGACTTCAACGCCAAGCAGGGCACCCACATCGTGCCCGTGGTGGACGTGCACCTGGAGCCGCTCGGCCTGTACTCCTCCACCCTGAAGAAGGCCGCCGACCTCGGCGCCGGCGACACCGTCGCGGTGCCCAACGACACCACCAACGAGGGCCGCGCCCTGCAGCTCCTGGACGAGCAGGGCCTGATCGAGCTGAAGGAGGGCGTCGGGAACGACGCCACCCTCGCCGACATCGCCGACCGCAAGGGCCTGAAGTTCAAGGAGTTGGAGGCCGCCGCCCTGCCCCGCTCCCTGGAGGACGTGGACGCCGCCGTCATCAACGGCAACTACGCCATCGAGGCCGACCTGGAGCCCGCGAAGGACGCCCTGGCCCTGGAGAAGGCGGAGGGCAACCCCTACGCCAACTTCCTCGCCGTCAAGAAGGGCAACGAGGACGACCCGCGGGTGAAGAAGCTCGCCGAACTCCTCACCTCCGACGAGGTCGAGAAGTTCATCGAGAAGAAGTACCACGGTTCGATCGTCTCCGCCGCGGGCAACGAGTCCTGACGCGGCGCACCACGCCGGGCCCGGCCCCCACGGGCCGGGCCCGGCGCTGCACACTGTCCGGACGATGCTGCATGCTGGGCACCCGACCCCTTCAGGCTGGAGCGGCGCATGACATCCAACTTCCCGGAGATCTCGATCAGTACGGAGCGGCTCGTGCTGCGCCCCCTCGAGGAGGCCGACGTCCCCGCGTTCGCGGAGATGATGAACGACGAGCTCGTCACCGCCTGGACCTCCGTACCCGTCCCCTACACCGAGGACGACGCCCGGGAGTGGATCACGCGCGGGGCGCCCGCCGAGCGGACCGAGGGACGCGGCGTCGTCTTCGCCGTCACCGAGTTCCTCACCCAGCGCCTGGTCGGCACCGTCCACCTGGGCAAGGTGAACTGGCGGGTGCGGTCCGCCGAGGCGGCGTACGTGATCGCCCCCTGGGCGCGCGGCGAAGGTTACGCCGCCGAGTCGGTGCTGGCCGCGGCCCAGTGGCTCTTCCAGGACCGGGGATTCGAGCGGCTGGAGATCCGCACCCCCGCCGACAACACCGCCTCCCAGCAGGTGGCCCAGAAGATCGGCTGCGTCAGCGAGGGCGTGCTGCGCAACGCGTGGATAGCCCGCAACCGCGCCGAGGACGGCCGCTGGACCGACGTCCGCACCGACCTGATCGTGTGGAGCCTGCTGCCGGAGGACCTGGACGGCATGCCCGGGGAGACGGCCGAGGCCGGCTACTCCTCCTACGCGGAGTGGCGCTGACCGCCCGGCCCGCCCCCTGGCAGAGCCGCCCGCGCCGGGCGCGGTAACCTCACTGCGAACCTCGCCGCGGCGATCCCGCCGCCCCGCCCCACCTCCGCGGACCCCGATCCGCCCCGCTCCGTCCCCACTCCGCGACGCGCCCAGGAGACCCGCCGATGGCCGACCGTGTCACCGTGATCGGGTGGGACGGCTCGCCGCTGACCGAGGCCGCCCGGGCCGCACTCGGCGCGGCCACCCTCGTCGCCGGCGCCGCCCACCACCTGGCCCTGCCCGAGGTCCCGCCCGGCGCCGAACGCATCCGCCTGGGCAGCGTGGCGCTGGCCGCCCGCCGCATAGCCGGACACCGCGGCACCGCGGTCGTCCTGGCCGACGGGGACCCCGGCTTCTTCGGCGTCGTCCGCACGCTGCGCGCGCCCGAGTACGGCCTGGAGGTCGAGGTCGTCCCCGCGGTCTCCTCCGTCGCCGCCGCCTTCGCCCGCGCCGGAATGCCCTGGGACGACGCCCAGATCGTCGTCGCCCACGGCCGCACGCTCCGCCGCGCCGTCAACGTCTGCCGCGCCCACCCCAAGGTCGCCGTCCTCACCTCGCCCGGCGCCGGGCCCGCCGAACTGGCCCTGCTGCTGGAGGGGGTGCACCGCACCTTCGTCATCTGCGAGGCCCTGGGCACCGACCGCGAACGGGTCACCGTCCTGACCTCCGACAAGGTCGCCGACCACGTCTGGCGCGACCCCAACGTCGTGATCGTCGTGGGCGGCTCGGGCTCCGGGGCCGAGACCGGCACCGACCGGGGCGGCTGGCTGGCCGGACGCGAGCCCACCTACCCGCCTCCCGTGCGCGGTTGGGCGCTGCCGGTCGCCGAGTACACCGGGCAGGACCCCGCCGCGCCGCCGCCCGGCGGCCGGGACTCGGCCCAGCTCCGCGCCGCCCAACTCGCCCGGCTCGGGCCGCGCCCCGGCGACCTGCTGTGGGACATCGGCGCGGGCAGCGGGGCCGTCGCCGTGGAGGCCGCCCGCTTCGGCGCCGCCGTCCTCGCCGTCGAGCGCGACGCCGCCGCCTGCGCCCGGGCGACCGCCGCGGCGCGGCGCTTCGGCGTCCAACTCCAGGTCGTGCAGGGGACGGCGCCCCTGGCGCTGGAGGACCTCCCCGAACCCGACCTGGTGCGCGTCGGCGGCGGGGGAGTGCGCACGGTCGCCGCGTGCGCCGACCGCAGGCCCGAGCGGATCGTCACGCACGCCGCCACCCGCGACGAGGCCGAGGCCGTCGGCCGGGTCCTGGCGGACGCCGGGTACGCCGTGGAGTGCGCGCTGTTGCAGTCCGTCGAACTGGACACCGGGGCCTGGACGGAGCGGGAACGCTCGGTCGTGTTCCTGCTGTCCGGCAGCCGGATGTGATCTCTCCCGGGAGGAACCATGACCAACCGGGGCCAGTCACCCACCCCCCGCCTCCGTGGCGTGCGGTGCCGGGTAGGCTGATGGATCGTTGTGCCGCCACCGGGATTGACGCTTCGTCCGTCAATGTCCGGATGGTTCAGGCGGGGGTGTACGTACCGCACCGTGTCCACGCTCGTTGTTCTCGACGAGGAGGGCGCGGCACCCGCTGGGGCTGGAAGGAGCACTACCGATGGGCGAGGGGTACGCATGACTGACACCGGCCAGGTCCCGGTCGAGGGACAGCCGGAGAACGCAGGCGGACAGCCGGAGCAGCCGGGCGCACCGGCTCCCGGCACGTACACCTTCGCGGGTCCGGTCGACGGTGTGGTGGCGGGCGACGAGGACGACCTGCTGCTGCCCGGTGCCCAGGGCGCGTGGAGCGAGGCGGCGGTGTCCGCGCAGACCGCGCACACGCCGGGCCCGTACGAGACGGACGGACCCGACGCGGCCCGGGGCCCGCAGCCCGCGCAGCACCCGGCGCCCCCGGCGCAGCAGGGTCCGCCGCAGCCCGTCGCCGACCCGCAGGCGACCCACGTCCAGGTGCCCCAGGCCCCTCAGGCCCCGCACCGTCCGCTGCACCTGGGTCCGCCCGTGCCGGAGCAGTCGGGCACGGTGCGCTCCCTCGCCGACCGCGGGCCGACCCCGACGCCTCCCCCCGGCGCGGGCGTCCCGGTCACCCCGGTCGGCCCGATGCACACCCCTCCGCACGCCATGCCCGTGCGGCACTCCGGACCGCCGACCATGGGTCCCGAGTACTTCGACGTGGCCCACGAGGAGCCGGCGGCGCCCGCCGCCCAGGCGCCCTCCTCGCTGCCCGGCCCCCAGCTCGCCTCGTTCCCGCAGGAGCCCGTGCAGCCCGGCGCCTGGGCGCCGGCCCCCGCCCAGGGCCCGACGCCGGCGCCCGCGGAGACGGACGGCCGGCAGGCCGAGCCCCCGCTGCCCGGGCCGGACCTCGCCGCGATCCCGGCACAGGACGGCGGGGAGGCGTTCCCGACGGAGTTCCCCGAGCCGGCACAGGAACAGGCACAGGTCCAGGAAGAGGCGCAGGAGCAGGCCCCCGCCGCTCCGGCGCCCGAGGCCGGAACGGCCGAGCCCGTGGCGGAACCCGCGGCCGAGCCCGCGGCCGAGCCCGCGGTCGAGGCCCAGGCCGTGCCCGTGCAGCAGGCCGACGCGCCGGAGGACACGGAAGGCACCCCGGAGGGTGCCCCGGAAGACGGCGTCGCGCAGGCACAGGCCCCGGCCGAGCCGCCGGCCGGCGCCGAGGCCCCCGCCACGCAGGAGGACGCCGCCGCGCAGGAGGACACCGCGGCACCCGCGGCCCCGCCGGCCGCGGACGGCGAGCCGGGCGAGCCCGTCCCCGTGCCCGCGCCTCGGCAGGAGTCCGTCGAGCCCGTGACCGAGCCCGTGACCGAGCCCGTGGCCGAGGCCGTCGACGAGCCCGCCGCGCCGGAGCAGGCCGCGCCCGCGCCGGAGCCCGCCGCCGTGCCCGAGCAGCAGCTCGCCATGGCGGCGGTGCCCGGAGCCGGGCCGCAGGTGATGGAGGCCGTGCCGGCCTCCGGCGCCGCGCCCGCGCAGGCCCCCGCCGAGCCCTCCGCCCCGGAGCCGGAGGCCGCCCCGGAGCCGGAGGCCGAGGACCGGCCCGCCGAGAACGCCGAGAACGCCGAGACCACGGACGCCGCCGACGAGCCGCGCGACGCGGAGCCCGCGTCCGACGAGGGGGAGCCCGGGGAGCCCGCCGCCGACGGGACGCCCGCCGAGCAGGCCCCCGCCGCCGTCGACAACGGCCCCGCCCCCGCCTACGGCGAGGCCGAACGCGAGGCGCTCCACCGCGTCATGCGCGAGCGGCGCGACGTCCGCAACGGCTTCCGCCCCGATCCGATCCCCGACGAGGTGCTGCTGCGCGTCCTGGAGGCGGCCCACACCGCCCCCAGCGTCGGCCACTCCCAGCCGTGGGACTTCGTCCTCATCCGCTCCGAGGAGACCCGCCGGACGATGCACGAGCTGGCCATGCGCCAGCGGGAGGCGTACGCCCGGTCGCTGCCCAGGGGCCGCGCCAAGCAGTTCAAGGAGCTGAAGGTCGAGGCGATCCTCGACACCCCGGTCAACATCGTCGTCACCGCCGACCCCACCCGCGGCGGCCGTCACACCCTCGGCCGTCACACCCAGCCGCAGATGGCGCCGTACTCCTCCGCGCTCGCCGTGGAGAACCTGTGGCTCGCCGCCCGCGCCGAGGGCCTGGGCGTGGGCTGGGTCAGCTTCTTCGACGAGCGCGAGCTGGTCCGGGTGCTCGGCCTCCCCGAGCACCTGGAGATCGTCGCCTACCTGTGCATCGGGTACGTGGACGCCTTCCCCGACGAGCCCGAGCTGGTGCAGGCGGGCTGGTCCAAGCGTCGCCCGCTGTCGTGGGTCGTCCACGAGGAGGCCTACGGCCGCCGCGTGCTGCCCGGCGCCGAGGAGCCGCACGACCTCCTCACCGAGACGCTGGGCGGCATCCGTCCGCTGGACGCCAAGGCGCTCGGCGAGGCGTGGGAGCGGCAGAAGCGGATGACCAAGCCGTCCGGCGCGCTCGGCATGTTGGAGATCATCTCCGCCCAGCTCAGCGGGCTGGCCCGGCAGTGTCCTCCGCCGATCCCCGAGCCCGCGGCCGTCGCCGTCTTCGCCGGCGACCACGGGGTGCACGCCCAGGGCGTCACCGCTTGGCCGCAGGAGGTCACGGCGCAGATGGTCGCCAACTTCCTCGCCGGCGGCGCGGTCTGCAACGCCTTCGCCAACCAGGTCGGCGCCGAGGTGTGCGTGGTGGACGTGGGCGTGGCGGGCGACCTGCCCAACATGCCGGGTCTGCTGCCGCGCCGGGTGCGGCCCGGCACGGCGGACTTCACCACCGGTCCCGCGCTCACGCGCGAGGAGGTGGTGCGCGCGGTCGAGGTGGGCATCGAGACCGCCCGCGACCTGGTCGCGGCGGGCAACAAGGCGCTGCTCACCGGTGAGATGGGCATCGCCAACACCACCGCCTCCGCCGCGCTGATCTCCGTCTTCACCGGCGCCGACCCGGCCGAGGTCACCGGCCGCGGCACCGGCGTCAACGACGAGATGCACGCCCACAAGATCGACGTCGTGCGCCGCGCGCTGGAGCTGCACCAGCCCGACGCCGCCGACCCCCTCGGCGTCCTCGCCGCGGTCGGCGGGCTGGAGCACGCCGCGATGGTCGGCCTGATCCTCGGCGGTGCCTCGCTGCGCACCCCCGTCATCCTCGACGGGGTGAGCGCGGGCGCGGCGGCGCTGGTCGCCCGGGCCATCGCCCCCGAGGCCCTGGCGGCCTGCATCGCGGGCCACCGCAGCGCGGAGCCCGGCCACGTCGCCGCGCTGACCAAGCTGGGCCTGCGCCCGCTGATCGACCTCGACCTGAGGCTCGGCGAGGGCACGGGCGCGCTGCTGGCCCTGCCCGTGGTGCAGAGCGCGGCCCGGGCCATGCACGAGGTCGCCACCTTCGACTCGGCGGGCGTCACCGAGAAGAACTGACGCGGACGGCGCCGCGCCGCGGGTCGCCGGGGTCCACCGTCCCCCGGTGACCCGCGGCACAGCACGTCGGGGCCGTCGCGTCGTAGGCTGCTCGTGCCCGCAGTCCCGTCCCCGCCGCTCCACCGCCGCAGCGGCGCAGGGCCCCTCCCCGGCCGGTCAGGCCGCGGTGGGGTGCCTTCACCGTCCCCGCCGCCAGGCCGGGGGATCACCGTCCAAGGAGCCGCACAGCCATGTCCGACCGCCCCGAGCACCCCGCCTACCCCGTGGGACTGCGCCTGACCGGGCGCCGCGTGGTCGTCCTCGGCGGCGGCACCGTCGCCCAGCGGCGGCTGCCCGCGCTGCTGGCGGCGGGTGCCGACGTGCTGCTGATCGCCCCCTCGGCCACTCCCTCGGTGGAGGCCATGGCCGAGGCCGGCGAGCTGCGCTGGGAGCGCCGCCCCTACCGCCCCGGCGACCTGGAGGGCGCCTGGTACGCGGTCGTCGCCACCGACGACGCGGAGGCCAACGCCGCCGCCTCCGCCGAGGCCGAGGAGCGCCGCGTGTGGTGCGTCCGCAGCGACGACGCGGAGGCCGCCACCGCCTGGACCCCGGCCACCGGCCGCAGCGAGGGCGTCACCGTCGCGGTCCTCACCGGCCGTGACCCGCGCCGCTCGGCCGCCGTGCGGGACGCCGTGGTCGAGGGCCTGCGCGACGGCACCCTGTCCGCCCCCCGGCACCGGACCCGCCGGGCCGGTGTCGCCCTGGTCGGCGGCGGCCCCGGCGACCCGGACCTGATCACCGTGCGCGGCCGTCGTCTGCTGGCCGAGGCGGACGTGGTGATCGCCGACCGGCTCGGACCGCGCGACCTGCTGGACGAACTGCCGCCGCACGTCGAGGTGATCGACGCGGCCAAGATCCCCTACGGCCGCGCGATGGCCCAGGAGGCCATCAACGAGGCCCTGATGGAACACGCCAGGGCGGGGAGGTTCGTGGTGCGGCTCAAGGGGGGCGACCCCTTCGTCTTCGGCCGCGGCATGGAGGAGGCCCAGGCGCTGGCCGAGGCCGGGATCCCGGTCACCGTGGTGCCCGGCATCTCCAGCTCCATCAGCGTGCCCGGCGCCGCCGGCATCCCGGTCACCCACCGCGGAGTGGCCCACGAGTTCACCGTCGTCAGCGGCCACGTCGCCCCGGACGACCCGCGCTCGCTGGTGGACTGGGAGGCCCTGGCCAGGCTGCGGGGCACGCTCGTGCTGCTGATGGCCGTGGAGCGGATCGGCGCCATCGCCCGCGCCCTCGTCGCACACGGCCGCGACCCGAAGACGCCCGTCGCCGTGGTCCAGGAGGGCACCACGGCGGCCCAGCGCCGGGTGGACGCCACCCTGGAGACCGTGGCGGAGACGGTCGAGGCGGAGGGCGTACGGCCGCCCGCGGTGATCGTCGTCGGCGAGGTGGTCGGCGTGGGTCCGGCCGCCCCCACCGCCCGGTGACGGGGTCGGGGAACGGACGGAGGAGGCGGGGACGGTCGTGACGAAGGAGCTCATCACCGTCGAGGACCCCGGCGATCCGCGCCTGGCCGACTACACCGATCTGACGGACGTCCAGTTGCGGCGCCGGCGCGAGCCGGCGGAGGGGCTGTTCATCGCCGAGGGCGAGAAGGTCGTCCGGCGTGCCCTCGGCGCCGGGTACGCGATGCGGTCGATGCTGCTGACGCCCAAGTGGGTCGAGACGATGCGCGACGTGATCGAGGAGGTGTCGGCGCCCGTCTACACCGTCGCCCCGGAGGTCGCCGAGCGGGTGACGGGCTATCACGTCCACCGCGGCGCCCTGGCCTCGATGCACCGCAAACCCCTCCCGGCGCCGGCGGACCTGCTGGCGGACGCGCGCCGCGTCGTGGTCCTGGAGGCCGTCAACGACCACACCAACATCGGCGCCCTCTTCCGCAGCGCCGCCGCGCTCGGCATGGACGCGGTGCTGCTCTCCCCGGACTGCGCCGACCCGCTCTACCGACGCTCGGTCAAGGTCTCCATGGGCGCGGTCCTCCAGGTGCCGTGGACGCGCCTGGAGGCGTGGCCCGGGGACATCGCGGCACTGCGCGAGGCCGGGTACGTCACGGCGGCGCTCGCGCTGGACGAGGAGTCGATCGACCTCGCCGAACTCGTGGCCCGCCGACCCCCCAGGCTGGCGCTGATCCTCGGTTCGGAGGGCAAGGGCCTGCGGCCGTCCACCATCGCGGCCGCCGACGTGAGCGTGCGGATCCCGATGAGCGCGGGCGTCGACTCGCTCAACGTCGCCGCGGCCGCCGCCGTGGCCTTCTACGCCACCGGCCCCGCCGCGCGGTGACCCCGGCCGCGACCGGACCGACGACGCCCATTCACCCGAAAAACGGCATTTGGTGACACTCAGTGATAAAATGGTCGCATCCGCACTCGGTCGGCGGGTCGGCCGGCGAGGAGGAGACCGCAGGCCCGCCCGCTCATGTCGACAACTCCAAGGTCTGTACCGGGGGCGCAGACCTCGACTTTGCCCCATCCAGAGGATGGTCGGGTCGAGACCGTCCAGGCTCCGCTCCGATCGTCCTCCCGAAGGGAAGGAAGACGACCGGTGAGCACTGAGCCCATCTCGCACCCCCGTACGGTCAGGGCCCTGTGGGTCCTGGTGACCGTCCTGTTCTCCGCCCTCGTCGCCCTGGTGGCGGGCATCCTCGCCACCGTGACGGGCAGATCCTTCCCCGAGGCCGTTCTGCAGGCGGGAGGCGCCTTCGCCGTGACCCTCCCCCTGTGCCTGGCCGTCCTCTCCGCGCTCTCCGTGCTCTGAGCGGCCGCCGGTGACGAGCCGTCAGCCGCGCGCGGGTCCCGCGGTGTCGGGGGAGGAGGCGCCGGGGACGCCGGAGCCCGCGGGCCGTTCCAGTCCGTGTGCCGGGCCCTGGCAGCCCTGGGCCGCCGCGATGCCCAGCGCCACCAGCAGCGTCACCGTCACGAACACCACCAGACGCTGGCGCAGCAGGTGCCGGTTCGACCCCGGACGCCGCGTCCCGCTCCGCGGGGCGCCCCCGGCGCGCGCCGGCCCCCGGGAGGCCGGGCGCGGCGTCCGCCCGCCTCCACCGGCCGGACGCGGAGTGTTGCGGGGAGGCGTGTTCCGGGGAGGGGTGTCGCGCGGAGGAGAGCTCCGGGGAGGGGTGTTCCGGGACGGCGTGCGCGGGACGGCGCCCGGCCGGCCCTGTTCCCGGCGTCTCGACGCCCCCTGGGGGCCGCGGCCCCCCGAGGGGCGGTCGCCGTCGCGCGCGGTGCGCTGCCGCGCGTACTGCTCCGTGCGCCGTCCCGCCGACGGACGGGCCGGGCGCACGGCGGCTCCGGTGGCGGCGCCCTCCGGCAGTCCGCGCGCCTCCCGGGCGGCGATCTCCCTCAGTCGCAGCGACAGTTGCAGCGTGCTCGGCCGATCCTCCGGGTCCTTCGCCAGGCAGGCCCGGACCAGGGGCGCCAACGCCGCGTGCACTCCCTGCAGTTGGGGCTCCTCGTGCACCACCCGGTACAGCATCACCTCGGAACTGCCCTGGCCGAACGGGGAGTCCGCGGTCGCCGCGTACGCCAGCGTCGCGCCCAGCGAGAACACGTCCGTCGCCGGGGTCACCGCCGCGCCCCGCACCTGCTCGGGCGCGAGGAAGCCCGGCGAGCCCACCGCCGTGCCGACGTGCGTGAGCGTGCTGGCCCCCGTCGCCCAGGCGATGCCGAAGTCGATGATGCGCGGGCCCTTGGGCGACAGCAGGATGTTCGACGGCTTCAGGTCCCGGTGCACCACGCCGGCCTCGTGCACCGCCACCAGCCCCTCGGCCAGCGCCGCGCCGATCGAGGCCACCTGCGCCACCGGCAGCGGGCCCTCCTCGTTCACCTTGTCGTGCAGTGACGGCCCCGGCACGTACTGTGTCGCGAACCAGGGACGGTCCGCCTCCAGGTCGGCCGCCACCAGCCGGGCCGTGCAGCCGCCGCGGATCCGCCGCGCCGCCGACACCTCGCGCGCGAAGCGCGAACGGAACTCCGGGTCCTCCGCGAGATCCGGTCGGATCACCTTCAGGGCCACCCGCTGTCCGCGCCGGTCGGATCCCAGGTACACCACGCCCATGCCGCCCGCGCCCAGCCGCCGGTGGAGCCTGAACGAGCCGACGACTCGCGGGTCCTCGCGTCGGAGCCGCATCATCGCCATGTCCTTCCCCTGCCTCCGGCCGACAGGCCCGTCCCCGCCCTCGCGGCGGGTCGGCCCGACACTGCCCGGTCCCTCTGACGTGCCACAGCTTACGGACTGCCGCCCTTCGCTGCCGATAGGCCGCGCACGCGGCGCCATGCCGATTGTCGGTGCCCGGTGGGACACTTGAAAGGTGGGCGAGCGGTGGCCCACCGGGGGAGAAGTCCTGTTCAGAGGCGCTCAACAAGCCTTCGCAGAAGGGGGATTGCGCTATGAAGGGCGACTGGGTGGAGATCGTGGTGGACGCCGGGGACACCACTCGTACCTACGAGATGGCGGCCACACGTGCGGGCCGGAGGGTCGAGACGCAGGTGCGCAGGGGAGTGGTGGAGGTGAGCGAGGTGACGCGCAACGGCTCGGTCGTGCGCACCGCCCGCTTCATGGCCAACCGGGTGCTGGCCCTGGTGGAGCACCCGATACCCCGTGAGGACAGCACGGCGGAGGCGCCGCGCTGACCCGCGGTGACGGCACGTCCCCTCCGGGAAGTCCCGGGCCCGTGGGGGGCGTTCTCCACCCTGGGGAGTACGCGGGGCGGCGCGGAGTCATCCTGGGGGAGGCCCCGGGTCGGTACGCGGGCATGACGCCGGCGGGTGGGCACCGCGCCTAGTGTTGAGGTCAAGCGGCGGGTGCAGCACTCGTCCCCCGAGGTCAAGACACCCGCCGCCCCAGACCACGACGGGAGCGGAACCATGACGCACACGGCAGGGCGTCCGGCGGCGCGGACACGGGGACGCCTGGCGGAGATCTCCGCCCTCGGCACCCGGCCGGGCAGCCGTCGCCACCCGCTGGTGGCGATCGCCATGGTCCTCCCCCTGGCCGCCCTCCTGGCCGTCGTCTTCGGCGGTGTGGAGGCGGTGATCACACAGGCGTCGTCCGTGGCCGGACTGCTGGGGCTCTGACGCAGGGCCCCGGGCTCGGGAGAGCGGCCCGAGCCGGGGACATCCGGGCACTCACCCCGTGGGGACGGGGGTACGGCGGACGGCGTGGAGCCCGGGCAGCTGGGGAGCTGCCCGGGCATCGCGCCGTTCACGGGCGCGTACGCACCGGGTCGTCCGCCCGGCACGGGCCGTAGGATCCGTGGACGGCCCGCGCCGCGGGCCACGGCTGGGGAGGCCATGGACGCACCGCTCACCGCACACCTGGCACACCGGGCGACGGCCGCCGACGGCGCCGCGGACACCGGCGCGGCCACCGCCGCCTCCCGGGCGGTGGTGCTCGCCCGGCGGGCCGACACCACCGTCGTCCGCGGCGGGAGCGTCGTGGCCAAGGCGCACGCCCCGGACACCGACCCGGCCCGTCTCGCCGCCCGGCTGCGCGTCGCCGCGCACCCCCTGCTGCGCCCCGTCCTGCTCGCGCCCCTGCCCGCCCCCCGCCCCGTCGCCCCGAACCGCGTCCCGGAGCCGGAGGGGACGCTGCTGGAGACGCTGCCCGACGGCCGCCTGGTGACCCTGTGGCCGTACGGCGTCCCCGTCGACCCCGGCGCCCCCGAGGCGGCGCCCTGGGAGGAGGCCGGCGCGCTGCTCGCCCGGCTGCACGCCGTGCCCGTCGCCGAGCTCCCCGGTCCGATCCCCCCGGCGCGCGGCCCGGCCAAGGCGGCCCGCGCCCTGGAATCGATGCGCCGCGCCGTCCGCCGCACGGCCGCCTCCCGGGCCGTGGAGGCGGCCTGGGCGTCCCTGCCCGCCCGGGTGCGCGACGCGGCACCGCCGCGCGCCGACGTCCTCTGCCACGGCGACGTCCATCTGGGACAGCTGGTCCGGCATCCGGCGCCCGACGGTCCCTGGCGGCTCATCGACGTCGACGACCTGGGCCTGGGCGACCCGGCCTGGGACCTGGCCCGACCGGCCGCCTGGTTCGCCGGCGGGCTGCTGCCCCCCGCCGACTTCGGCCGCTTCCTGAACGCCTACGGCGCCGCGGGCGGCACCGCCCTGCCCGGCGGGGCGGAGGACCCCTGGCCGTGGCTGGACGTGCCCGCGCGGGCCCTGACCGCGCAGATGGCGGCCCGCGCGCTGACCAAGGCCGGTGCGGAGGGACGTCCTCTGGACGAGGTCGAGCAGGCGCTGATCGACGCCTGCGCACGCATCGCGGGGACCGCGCGAGACCGCGGCCCCGCGTCGGACGCGACGATCGACGCGCCCGGAACGCATCCGGAACGCGCCCCGCGCGCGTCCAGAAGAACGTGACGGCCGCCCAGCCGCCACAGACACACGAGAAGAGGCCGCAGATGCAGTGTCCCAAGTGCCGAGCGCCCATGCAGACGTACAACCGCAGCGGAGTCCAGATCGAGCAGTGCAGCGGCTGCCGGGGGGTCTTCCTCGACTACGGCGAGCTGGAGGCGCTCACCCGCCTCGAGGCGCAGTGGTCGCAGCCCGCCCCGCCCCCGCCGGGCCCGGCCGCCCAGCCCTATCCGGCCGCGCCCGCCTGGGGCGCCCCGCACCACGGCCACCACGGCCACCACGGTCATCACGGCCACCACAAGAGCTTCAGCCGGATGCTGTTCTCCTCCTGAGCGTCCCGCCGGGCCTCCCGGCGTTCACCGGCTCGCGGTGAGCGCCGGGAGGCGGTGGGCACCGGGGACGGCGGAGGAACGACGAAGGGCCGGAGCTGAGGTGCTCCGGCCCTTGTCGCGCGTGGACGATACTGGGATTGAACCAGTGACCTCTTCCGTGTCAGGGAAGCGCTCTCCCGCTGAGCTAATCGTCCGCCAGGCGGTTGTTCCGCGTGCGCGATACTGGGATTGAACCAGTGACCTCTTCCGTGTCAGGGAAGCGCTCTCCCGCTGAGCTAATCGCGCTGGGCAAGGACCCCGCGGGGCCCTCAGTGGACGATACTGGGATTGAACCAGTGACCTCTTCCGTGTCAGGGAAGCGCTCTCCCGCTGAGCTAATCGTCCGAGGTGGAGACGGGATTTGAACCCGTGTAGACGGCTTTGCAGGCCGTTGCCTCGCCTCTCGGCCACTCCACCAACGCGGGGGCCGGGAGACCCCCATCGAGCGGACGACGAGACTCGAACTCGCGACATCCACCTTGGCAAGGTGGTGCTCTACCAACTGAGCTACGTCCGCAGCGCATCCCCCGGACCATGCCCGGGATCTGCCGCCCCCGAACGCCCGCGCGCTCGGTGACGTCATGAACTTTAGCGGATTCCCCCGCCAGCTCAAATTCCGTTTCCGCAGCGTGCCCGCCATAGACTCGCCACGTGCACGATCCGGCCCCTCTCGCCCGCTTCGGCGGCCTCGTCGCCTCCGACCTGCGGGACGTCACCAGCGATCCCGCGGCCCTGGACTCCACGGGCTGGTGGGCGGTCGTCGCCGACTTCGAAGGACGCCTGGTCTGCGCCCGCTTCGGCGACGTCCGGCCCGCCGCCGTGCCCCGTCCGCGCCCGGGGGGATGGCGGGGGCCGGCCGCGGACGCCTGGACGTCCTCCCTGGACCGGGACGCCTACACCGCCGGAGTGCGCCGGATACGCGAGCACATAGCGGCGGGCGAGGTGTACCAGGCCAACCTCTGCCGGGTGCTCACCGCGCCCCTGCCGGACCCGGACGCCGCCGACCCCGACGAGCTGACCGCGCTCCTCGCGCGCGGCAACCCCGCCCCCCACGCGGGCACCGTCCGCCTCCCCGCCCACGGCGTCGAGGTCGCCACCGCCTCGCCCGAGCTGTACCTGAGCCGCCGCGGCCGCACTGTGGAGTCCCGCCCCATCAAGGGCACCGGACGCGACGCGGCGGACCTGCTGGAGAAGGACCACGCCGAGAACGTGATGATCGTCGACCTGGTCCGCAACGACCTCGGCCGGGTCTGCGCCACCGGCTCGGTCACCGTCCCCGCCCTGTGCGCCGTCGAGCCCCACCCCGGCCTCGTCCACCTCGTCTCCACCGTCCGCGGCGAACTGGCCCCGGGCCGGGGCTGGGCCGACCTGCTGGCCCACACCTTCCCGCCCGGCTCGGTCACCGGCGCCCCCAAGTCCAGCGCCCTGCGCGTCATCCGCTCCCTGGAGACCGCCCCGCGCGGCCCGTACTGCGGCGGCATCGGCTGGGTGGACGCCGACCGCGGCACCGGCGAGCTGGCCGTGGGCATCCGCACCTTCTGGATCGACCGCGCCGCGCCCGCCGGCCCGGTGCTGCGCTTCGGCACCGGCGCCGGCATCACCTGGGGGTCGGACCCGGAGCGGGAGTGGGCGGAGACCGAGCTCAAGGCGTCCCGGCTGCTCGCGGTAGCGTCGGGGACGTACGGGGCGGCGGCCCCCGAGACCGCCGCGGCGCGTGCGACGAGCACGGCAGGCAGGACCGGAGGAACAACACCATGACGCGGATCTGGGTGGACGGGAAGCTGCGCGACGCGGACGGCGCACGGGTGTCCGTGTTCGACCACGGACTGACCGTCGGCGACGGGGTCTTCGAGACGGCCAAGGTCGTCGACGGGCGCCCCTTCGCCCTCACCCGCCACCTGGACCGACTCGCCGCCTCCGCCCGCGGCCTGGGCCTGCCCGAGCCCGACGCGGACGAGGTGCGCCGCGCCTGCGCCGCCGTCGTCGAGGCCAACCCCGTGCCGCTGGGGCGGCTGCGGATCACCTACACCGGCGGGCTGTCCCCGCTCGGCTCCGACCGCGGCGACGCCCCGCCCACCCTGGTCGTCGCGGTGGGCGAGATCAAGCGGCGTCCCGACACCACCGCCGTGATCACCGTGCCGTGGGTCCGCAACGAGCGGGGCGCGCTGACCGGCCTGAAGACCACCTCGTACGCCGAGAACGTCGTCGCCCTCGCCCGCGCCCACCGGCAGGGCGCCTCCGAGGCCCTGTTCGCCAACACGGTCGGCCGGCTGTGCGAGGGCACCGGCACCAACGTCTTCGTCGTCCTCGACGGGGAGCTGCACACCCCGCCGCTGGACTCCGGCTGCCTCGCCGGCATCACCCGCGCCCTGGTGCTGGAGTGGCTGGGGGCGAAGGAGACCGACCTGCCGCTGGACGTGCTGACGCGGGCCGAGGAGGTCTTCCTCACCTCCAGCACCCGCGACGTCCAGGCCGTCCACCGGATCGACGACCGCGAACTGCCCGCTCCGGGACCGGTCACCACCGAGGCGATGCGGGTCTTCGCCGAGCGCTCCGCGGCCGACGTCGACCCGTGAGGACCGCCCGCCCGACGCCCCGGTGACAGCGGCGCGCCGCGGGGGTAGGAACCAGGCGATGACCACGACCCTGCGCCCCACCGGACCGGAGCGGCGCGCCGAGGACGGCGCCCGCTCGCGCGCGTACGACATCCGCGTCAACGGCCGGCCCGTCGGCCGCGTCCGACTGGCCGCGGACGAACGCTTCGGCCCGTCCGTCGGCCGGATCGAGGAGATCGTCGTCGACGAACCCGACCGCCGCCGGGGGCGGGCCACCGTCGCCGCGCTCGCCGCGGAGGAGGTGCTGCGCGGCTGGGGCTGTCGGCGGGTCGAGGCGAGCGTCCCGGCGGACGCCGGCCCCGCCCTGCGGCTCGCCGCCGCGCTGGGCTACGCCGAGCACAACCGGACCATGGGCAAGGAGCTGTCCGAGCCCCCCGCCCTCCCCGCCGGCAGCGTGGTGCGCCCGGTGGAGGCGGCGGAGTACCCGGCGTGGCTGGAGGCCCGCCGGGCCGGGGCCGCCCGGTTCTGGACCGATCTCGGCCTGCCGCCCGAGGAGGCCGGGCGCAGGGCGGGGGAGGCCCACGCCGCGCTGTTGCCCCGGGGACCCGGCACGGCCGGTGCCGTCCTGCGGGTCCTGGTCCACCGGGACACGGACGTCGGCACCCTCTGGCTCGCGCTGAGCGGTCCGCCGGCGTCCGCCGCCCACGTCTTCGACGTCGAGGTGGCCCCGGCACACCGCGGCCGGGGCCACGGCCGGACCCTGATGCTCGCCGCCGAGCGCGAGTGCCTGGCGGCGGGCAGGCGCACGCTCGGTCTGAACGTCTGCACCGACAACGTCCCGGCCCTGCGGCTGTACGAGTCGCTCGGCTACCGGGCGACCGTCCACCACCTGCACAAACCGCTGCTCTAGCCCCGGCCGCCCGCTTCGGCCAGCAGCCGGTCGGCGATCTCCTCGATCCGTTCGAGCAGGCCCTCCTGGCTCTTCCCGCCGTCCAACCGCTCGCCGCCGATCACATAGGTCGGGGTGCCGGTGACCCCGATCGCCCGGCCCTCGGCCTGGTCGGCGTCGACGACCAGCGTGTGCCGCCCGTCGATCAGGGCGATCTCCATCTCCTCGGCGTCCAGGCCCAGCTCCCGGGCCACCTCCAGCAGCAGCTCCTCGCCGCGCCTGCCCAGCTCGTCGGTGCGGGCCAGGACCGCCGCGACGTACTCGTCGCCGCGCCCCTGCGCGTACGCCTCCTCGGCGGCCTGCGCGGCGGCGTAGGCGTGGCGGTGCTTGTCGAGGGGGAAGTGCCGCAGCCGGATCTCCAGGGCGTAGCCGTAGCGCTCGCGCAGCGCGCGCAGGTCGGCCAGGGCCCGGTGGCAGTCGGGACACTGCAACTCGCACCAGACGTCCAGGACGGGACGGGTGGGGTGGGCGGGGAGGGTGTCGTTCATGGTGACAGTCTCCCAGCTCCGGCGTACCCGCCGCCGGAAGGGCCGGGCCTCGGCCGAGGGGAGGAGGGCGCCCCGGAGATCCCCCCGAACCGTTCCACGAGGCATGGCACATACGGGGCGAATGGCGAGAGGATGGAGAGATGCTGACCACGACCGTCTGCGCAGCGCTCTCCGCGGCGGGCCTGGCCGTCGCCTTCCTGACGGCCTTCCGTCGCCGTTACGCCGCCGCCACGCGTATCGCCGCCCTGTCCCTGGTGCCCATCGGGCTGGCGATGTCCGGCCTGCTGGGACTGTTCGGCACGGTGGGCGGGGCGGTGGCGACCTGGGCCTCCGACCTGGTGCTCGAACCCACGGTCTGGGCGGGCTTCGGCGTGCTCGCCCTCGCGGTGGTGCTCTACGTGGTGGGCCGTGCCGCCGGGAGGCGGTCGCGCGGCCGACCCGCGCGGGGGGAGCGGCGCCCGGCGGAGTCCGGCGCGTCGCGGCCCGCCCTGGGCGGCGAGGACCGCGAGCGGCGACCCGCGGCGGGTGCCGGCGACACGGACGACTTCTCGGACATCGAAGCGATTCTGCGGAAGCACGGCATCTGAATCCGGTGAACCCCGCTGCCCCGAAGGTGTGTTGGGTCCACACGGCGGTCCGTTCTGCGCCATGATCGCGGCGAGATGCAGCACACCACCGGGGACCGCCTCCCCCGCACCAGCACCAGCACCGACCTCGGGACCGGGACCGACCTCGGGACCGGCACCGACGTCCGGCCCGCGTCCCGGCCCGACGGACCGCCCGACGCCCCCGCGGAGGCCCGCGGCTGTCTGTTCGCCCTCTCCCAGCCTCCGCTGATGCTCTTCCTGGCCGTCGTCGGAACCCTGGTCTTCCTGGCCGCGGTGCACGACCTGTTCCTGCTGTGAGCCCCGTCGCGGGCCCCGCGGCGCGCGGCCCGGCCGGACGCGGCCGCCTCCTTCCGGGGCGGCTCCGCGCGGTCAGCCTCCGGCGGACTCGCGCTGCCGCGCCCGGTAGGCGGCCACGTGGAGACGGTTGCCGCAGGTGCGGCTGTCGCAGTAGCGGCGCGAGCGGTTCCGGGACAGGTCGATGAAGGCGCGGCGGCAGTCGGGGGCCGCGCAGCGGCGCAGCCGCTCGCGCTCCCCGGCGACGAGCAGGAAGGCCAGGGCCATGCCCCCGTCGGCGGCGAGGTGCTCGGCGACGGAGGCGCCCGGCGCGAAGTAGTGGATGTGCCAGTCGTAGCCGTCGTGGTCGGTGAGCTGCGGCGTGGTCCCGGCCGCGGCGACCATCGTGTTCACCAGCTCGGCCGCGCTGCGCGCGTCGGGGGCGGCGAACACCTCGCCGAACCGCTCGCGCACGCTCCGCACGGCGGCCAGGTCCGTCTCGTCCAGGTCGTTCACGCCGCTGATGGAGTTGCGGTCGACGAAGGCGCGCAGGGCCTCGACGTCCGTGAGCGAGTCGGACGTGTGCTCGTCGGGGGCGGTGTTCAGCAGATCGACGACGCAGTCGAGCGCACACCGGGTGTCATGGTTGATCAGCACGGTCGTCGCTCCCTGGCCGGTGTCTCGTCGGCAGCCCTGCGGGCCTTGCTGCGGTGAGACTCTAGCCGTTTCCGGACACGACGACGCCGCCGCCACGGTGATCCGTGACGGCGGCACGGCCGTCGTCGGCAGCCGGGAGCCGGGCCCCGAGCCGTCGCCCCGAGTCGGACGGCAGCGGGGCTTCGGTGGTTCTCAGCTCTCCGCGAGGATGTGGGAGAGCTCGGTGTCCAGATCGAAGTGCCGGTGTTCGGTGCCGGGGGGCACCGCGGCATCGGTCCTCTTGAGGAAGGATTCCAGGGCCCGCGCGGGGGCCTCCAGCAGTGCCTCGCCCTCCGGGGAACTGAGAGCGATGCAGACGACGCCCTGTCCGTGGCTGCGGGACGGCCACACGCGGACGTCGCCCGTTCCGGTCGGACGGTGCAGACCCTCTGCGAGAAGATCGCGGGCGAACACCCATTCGACGGTCTCTTCGGCGCCGGTGTGGAAGGTGGCGTGGACGGCGTACGGGTCGGCCGTGTCATACCGCAGGCCCGCGGGTACGGGCAGGGAGGACTCGCTCGATACAACGAGGCGCAGGTGCAGCTCGCAGCTGACCGTGGTGTTCATAAGCGCCAGGGCCTTTCGCTCAGTGTGCGCTCGGGGATTCGCACGTCGGCGAGGTCGACATGCCACCTACGAGACTGTTGTAAACACCTCTGCCCCTTTTGTTGGCCTTCATATCATTCAGATGGCGGAATGGGCTTTTGGGGAGGTCTGCCGTTCGGGCGAACGGTCGAGCGGCTCCGGTAGTGTGGGGCGGGTGGAAACCGAGAGTAAGGAACGGGCCCTCGGTTCGCGGGCGCCGCACTTCATCAAGTCCTCCCGCGCGCTCCACCTGAGTTGGCAGGTGGGTGTCTTCCTCGTCGGGCTCGCCATCGTGGTGGCCGGAGTGCTGATGCTCGCGCTCCCCGGGCCGGGCTGGCTGGTGATCTTCACGGGGCTCGCGGTCTGGGCGACGGAGTTCGTCTGGGCGCAGATCGCCCTGCGGTGGACGCGGCACAAGGTCTCCGAGGCGGCCAAGCGCGCGCTCGACCCGAAGGTTCGGCGTCGCAACATGCTCCTCACGGCGATCGGCGTGGCCGTCGCCGCGGTCCTGGTGGGCGTCTATCTGGCGTGGTACGGACTGGCGATGCCGTGGGAGATCAAGGGGTGAGCCGGTGCCGTCCCCTCGGGGGGCGGGGGTCACGAGCAGTCGCTGACATGCGGTAATGTTGGCGACGCACCCGGGCGATTAGCTCAGCGGGAGAGCGCTTCGTTCACACCGAAGAGGTCACTGGTTCGATCCCAGTATCGCCCACAGACAGCCGGGGCTCCGGAAGGCGGCAGTGCCTTCCGGAGCCCCGGCTCTTCGTCTGTCCGCCCGTGGGGCGCGCGGATGTCCGGAGGTGAATCGCGCATGCCCGCCGGCGAATTCTGTCCGAACCGTTGACGCCCCTGTCCCTCGTCCTTAGGTTAGCCCGGCAAGCGCTTGCCTAAAACGTTTCAAGCACTCGGGATGGCGGGACGAACCCGCCCGGGAGGGGCGTGTCATGAGTTCTCGACGGAGCAGGACCGCGGGCCTGCGGACGCTCGGCGCCGGTCTTGTCGCACTGGGGCTGCTCGCCTCCGGATGCGGCGCCGGCGGCGACAGCGGAAGCGGCACGGTGACGATCCGCTACTCCTGGTGGGGCGCGCAGGACCGGGCCGACCTGATCAACAAGACCATCGACCTGTTCGAGAAGGAACACCCGAACATCGAGGTCAAGACCGACTTCCAGGAGTACGGCGACTTCTGGACGAAGTTCAACACCCAGGCCGCGGGCGGCAACCCGCCGGACGTCTTCCAGAACTCCCACGCCTTCCTGCGCAAGTACGGGCAGAAGAACCTGCTGCTGGACCTCAACGCCCAGGTGAAGGCGGGCAACCTGGACCTGGGCGACTTCCGGCAGGGCCTGGACAAGGCCGGCGAGGTCGACGGGAAGCTCCTGGGCGTGCCGGTGGGCGCCAACACCTTCACCCTCGTCTACGACGTGGAGGCGTTCGAGAAGGCCGGCGTCACCCCCGAGCCCGGCTGGACCTGGGAGGACTTCGACAAGGCCGTCGAGAAGATCAGCGGCGGGGAGAAGGACTTCTGGGGCGCCAGCGACAACGGCGGCGTGATGTACCTGTACGACCTGTACCTGCGCCAGCAGGGCAAGGCGTTCTTCACCGAGAAGGGGCTCGGCTTCACCGAGGCCGACCTGAGGAAGTGGTGGGGCGACCACAACGAGAAGAGCAAGGCCGGACTGCTCGTCCCGGCCAAGCAGTCCGAGCAGGTCAAGCCCAAGTCCTCGGTCAGCGCGGGCCTGTCGGCCGCCGAGTTCACCTGGGACAACTTCCTGGTCCGCTACACCTCCGAGACCGACAGGGAACTCGCCCTGGCGCCGATCCCCACCATGGACGGCAAGAAGACCGGGCAGTACCTCTCCTCGCTGATGCTCAGCGCCTCCGCCCGCACCAAGCACCCCGAGGAGGTCGCCACGTTCATCGACTTCATGGTCAACGACCCCGAGGTCGGGAAGATCATGGGCTACAACCGCGGCGTCCTGCCGACCAACGCGCAGTTCGAGGCGTACGAGCCCAAGGGCGCCGACGCCCTGATCGCCGAGTACGAGGACAGCGTCACCGAGTACCTGGAGCCGATCACGCCGCACCCGGCCGGCGCCGACACCGTGGAGGCCGCCTTCCTGAGCATCTACGGCTCGGTCGCCCAGGGCACCACCTCGGTCGACGACGGAGTCGCCCAGTTCTTCGACGAGGCGAAGACCGCGCTCGGCTCCTGACCCGAGGGGAAAGCTCCGTGACAAGCACCGACATCTCCGCCCCGGCCGTGGACGGCAAGGAGCGGGACGCCCGGCGGCCCCGGCGTCCCGCGCCGTCCCCCACGCCCGCCGCCTCCGCCCGGCGGCGGGGCCGCCGGGAGACCCTGGCCGGCTACCTGTTCCTCTCCCCGTGGTGCGTCGGCATCCTGCTGCTCACCCTGGGGCCCATGCTCGTCTCGCTCTACCTGGCGTTCACCGACTACAACCTCTTCGACTCGCCCCGCTGGGTCGGTCTGGCGAACTTCTCCGAGATGTTCTCCGACGACCGCTGGTGGCAGTCGGTGAAGGTCACCGGGGTGTTCGTGCTGATCGCCACCCCGCTCAAACTCGCCCTCGCGCTCGGCGTGGCGATGCTGCTGGCCAGGCCCCGCAAGGGACAGGGCTTCTACCGCTCGGCCTTCTACGCCCCCTCGCTGATCGGGGCGAGCGTGAGCGTCGGCATCGTCTGGCGCGCCCTGTTCCAGGACGACGCGGTGGTGGACCGGTCCCTGAGCCTGTTCGGCTGGTCCGGCGGCGGCTGGATCGGCGACCCCGAGTGGTCGATGCCCACGCTGATCGCCCTGTCCGCCTGGCAGTTCGGCGCGCCGATGGTCATCTTCCTGGCCGGACTCAAGCAGGTGCCGCGCGAGTTGTACGAGGCGGCCGAGGTGGACGGAGCCGGCGCCTGGCGGCGGTTCCGCTCCATCACCCTGCCCATGATCTCCCCGGTGGTCTTCTTCAACCTCCTGCTGGAGATCATCCACTCCTTCCAGATCTTCACCTCCGCGCTCGTGATCGCCGGCCCCGGCGGCGGACGCGCGGGCGGCCCCGGCGACTCCCTGCTCGTCTACACCTGGTACCTGTACGAGCAGGGCTTCTCCAACCTCCGCATGGGCTACGCCTCCGCGATGGCGTGGATGCTGCTGGCCGGGATCGCCGTGGTGACCGCCGTCCTGTTCTGGTCCCAGCGCCGCTGGGTGCACTACGAGGAGGGAGGCCGATGAGCGCCCCCGCCGGAACCGTCCGTCCCGCCCGCGCCGGCGCCGCGCGCCGTCGGCTGGGGCCGGTCCTGTGGCACGTCGGTGCCCTGGCCGTCCTGGTCGTCGTGCTCTACCCGGTGGTGTGGGTGATCGGCGCGTCCTTCAAACCGGGCGACGAGATCGTGGGCAGCCTCGAACTGCTGCCCACCGACCCGATCGTCGACAACTACGAGCGGCTCGCCGACGGCATCGCGGGCATCGGCATCGAGACCTTCTTCCTCAACTCCCTGATCGTGGCGGCGGGGTCGGTGGTCGGGGTGCTGTTCTCCTGCTCCCTGGCGGCCTACGCCTTCGCCCGCATCCGCTTCGCGGGCCGCAACCTGCTGTTCACGCTGATGATCGGCACCCTGCTGCTCCCCGTCCACGTCCTGCTGGTGCCGCAGTACGTGCTGTTCCAGAAGCTGGAACTGGTCAACACCTACGTGCCGTTGCTGCTGGGCAAGTTCCTCGCGGTGGACGCCTTCTTCGTCTTCCTGATGGTGCAGTTCATGCGGAACCTGCCCAGGGAGCTGGACGAGGCGGCCCGCATCGACGGCTGCGGCCACTGGCGCATCTACTGGACCATCGTCCTGCCGCTGTGCCGCCCCGCGCTGATCACCAGCTCCATCTTCAGCTTCATCTGGGCCTGGAACGACTTCCTCGGGCCGCTGCTCTACCTCAACGAGCCGGAGAAGTACACCGTCTCGCTCGGCCTGAAGATGTTCATGGACCAGGACAGCCTCGCCGACTACGGAGGCATGATCGCCATGTCGATGGCGGCCCTGCTGCCGGTCCTGCTGTTCTTCCTGGCCTTCCAGCGCCATCTCGTCGAGGGCGCGGCCACCTCCGGGCTCAAGGGGTGAGGCGAGGACGATGACGACGAGGACCGAGGCACCCGCCGTGGCCGCCGGCCGCGCGGACCCGGAGACCGCGGACGGGACGGGCCCGGCCGCGGACCCCGCGGAGCGCGGGCCCCTGGCGGCCCGGTTCGCCCTCTTCGCCGAGTGCCTGCTCGCCGGCGTCTGGCTGCTGGTCGCCGCGCTTCCCCTGGTCACCGCGTTGCCCGCGTTCGCCGCGGCCTGCGGGCACCTGCGGCGGTACCTGGACGCCGAGCGGGCCGGGTGGCGGGAGTTCGGCGCCGACCTGCGGACGGCCCTCCGCCGGGGTCTGCGGTTCTCGCTGCTGTGGTGGGCGGCCCTGGCGCTGCTCGCCTTCGACCTGCGGGTGGTCTCCTCCGGAGTCCTGCCCGGCGGCCCGGCGGCGACCGCGGTCGGGGCCGTCACGGCCGCCTGCGCGGTGGCCGTGACGGTCACGGGACTGCGCACGGCCGCCGCCTGGCGGCCCGGTGACGACTGGCTGCGCACCGGCCGCCGTGTGGTGCGCCGCGCCTGGCGCACCGATCCGGGCGGCTCGCTGCTGCTCGCCGGCGGGCTGGCGGTGGTCGCCGTCGCCGGCTGGATGCTGCCGCCGCTGGTCGCGCCGGCACTCGGCGCCCTGGCCGCCTGCGCGGTGGCCGTCGAACGGCGGTCCGCCCGCCGCTGATCCCCGCCACCACCTCCCCCCACACCGTCCGTGCCGGGCCGGAACGGGCTCGGCACGGCACGGGCGACACCTTCTTCTGTCATGTGCCTGACATACGAACAGGAGTGTCCATGTCCTCGATCCCCCGACGCGGCGTCCTCCGGGCCGCGACCGTCGCCGGCGCCGCCGCCCAGGCGTCCTGGCTGCTGGGCGGCGCACCCGCCCACGCGGCCCGCACCACCGCGACGACCGCGGGCCCCCAGGGCGCGGACGGTCCGGTGAAGATCACCTGGCTGGAGGACGGCGGCCTCGGCGAGGCCCCCGGCAACACCTTCGGAGTGCCCTGGCCCCAGGGCGGCGTCAAGGCCGGCACCGAGTTCTCGCTCACCACCGCCGACGGCAGGCGGGTCCCCGTCCAGACCTGGACCACCGCCTACTGGCCCGACGGCACCGTCAAGTGGACCGCGCACGCCGTCGGCCCCGAGGCCGGGAACGCCTCCTCCTACCGGCTCGCCCCCGGCGCCGCCCCGGCCGCGCCCGCCAAGGCCGTCACCGTCGGCCGCAAGGGCGGCACCGTCGAGGTGGACACCGGCGTCGTCACCGTCCGCATCGGCAAGGACGGCACGTCCCTGGTGAAGTCCGTCCGCAGGGGCGGCACCGAGATCGCCAGGGACGGCCGCCTCGTCCTCCTCCGCCAGGGGGAGATCGACGACGGCGACCAGGGCTCACAGAAGTGGGAGCGCTTCGACGGCGACATCGAGAAGGTCACCGTCGAACAGGACGGCCCCGTACGGGCGGTGGTCCGCGTCGAGGGCAGGCACCGCAGGGGGAAACGAGGTTGGCTGCCGTTCGGCATCCGCCTGTACTTCCACGCGGGCGCCGAGTCCTTCCGGATGCTGCACACCATCACCTACGACGGGGACGAGCACAAGGACTTCATCCGCGGCCTCGGCGTGCGCTTCACCGTCCCGATGCGCGACGAGCCCCACGACCGGCACATTCGCCTCGGCGGCGAGGGCAGGGGCCTGCTGTCGGAGGCCGTCAGGGGCATCACCGGCCTGCGCCGCGACCCCGGCGCCGAGGTGCGCGCCAAGCAGGTCAAGGGCGAGAAGCTGCCCGACCCCGCCACCTGGGACCAGCGCGTCACCAGCCGGCTCCACCTCGTTCCCACCTGGGGCGACTACACCCTCGGCCAGTTGTCCGCCGACGGCTTCACCGTCCGCAAGCGCACCAGGCCCGGCCACGGCTGGATCCCCGCGGGCGGCGGACGCCGGGCCTCGGGCTTCGGCTACGTCGGCGGGGCGAGCGGCGGACTCTCCTTCGGACTGCGCGACTTCTGGCGCAAGCACCCCGCCCAGCTCGACGTCCGGGGCGCCGCGGGCGACGAGGCCGAGGTCACCCTGTGGCTCTGGTCGCCCGAGGCCCAGCCGATGGACCTGCGCTTCTACCACGACGGCCTGGGCCAGGACACCCACGCCGAGCAGTTGGAGGGCCTCAACATCACCTACGAGGACCACGAGCCGGGCTTCGGCACCCCCTACGGCATCGCCCGCACCAGCGAGCTGATGTTCTGGGCCAACGCCGCCACCCCCGACGCCGAGACCCTCGCCCGCCAGGCCGAGGCCGTCCGGACCCCGCCCCAACTCGTGGCGCCGCCCGAACACCTCGCCGCCACCGGGGTCTTCGGCGGCCTGTTCGCCCCCGTCGACCGCTCCACGCCCGCCAAGGCGAGGCTGGAGGACCACCTGGACTTCCTCTTCGCCTACTACAAGGACCAGGTGGAGCAGCGCCGTTGGTACGGCTTCTGGGACTACGGCGACATCATGCACACCTACGACCCGGACCGGCACCAGTGGCGGTACGACGTCGGCGGCTACGCCTGGGACAACTCCGAACTCTCCCCGGACCTGTGGCTGTGGTACGCCTACCTGCGCTCCGGCCGCGCCGACATCTTCCGCTTCGCCGAGGCCATGACCCGCCACACCGGCGAGGTCGACGTCTACCACATCGGCAAGTGGGCCGGACTGGGCACCCGCCACGGCGTCCAGCACTACGCCGACAGCGCCAAGCAGCAGCGCATCTCCACCGCCGTCTACCGGCGCCCGTACTACTTCCTCACCGCCGACGAGCGCTGCGGCGACCTCATGCACGCCCTCGTCGACTCCGACGAGACCTTCCTCGCCCTCGACCCCCTGCGCAAGATCCGCACCGAGCCCTACGAGCCCGACCCCAGGGCGCTGGCCATCGGGCTGGGCACCGACTGGAGCGGACTGGCCGCCGCCTGGCTCACCGAGTGGGAACGCCGCGGCCCCAAGGCGGAACAGGCCGAGAAGAAGCTCAAGGCCACCATGCGCACCATCGCGCGGATGCCCAACGGCTTCTGCACCGGCGAGGGCCTGTACGACATCGAGACCGGGGAGTTCGCCGAAGCGGAGAAGAAAGTCTCGATGAGCCACCTGAGCGCGATGTTCGGACAGGTGGAGATTTGCGCCGAGTTGATCCACATCACCGACGTCGAGGGCTTCGAGGAGGCGTGGCTCCAGTACTGCCGCCTCTACGGCGCCACGAGGGAGGAGCAGCAGGCCGAACTCGGCGGGTACGCCGGCAACCTCATCCTCCAGCAGGGGCACTCCCGCCTCACCGCCTACGCGGCCTCCCGACTGAAGGACGAGCGGGACAGGTACGCCACCCGCGCCTGGCGGGAGTTCCACACCAAGGACCAGTGGGGCTACTCCGAGTCCTCCCCCTGGAAGACGGAGAGGATCACCGGCCCCATGGCGCTGGTCGAGGGCAGCGGGGCCTCCTGGGTGGACACCAACACCACGGCCCTGTACGGCCTGGCCGCCATCCAGAACCTCGCCCTGATCGGGGACCGCCTCCCCGAGTGACCCGGCGACCGGCGGGCGGCGGGAACGGCCCCGCCGCCCGCCGGCCCGACCGTCGACTCCCCCCACGGGAGCGGCGGTTCGGCGCCCGAGCGTC
>NZ_BAAASZ010000017.1:229611-431791 GCF_039533145.1 Streptomyces macrosporus | reverse complement strand
CCGTCGCCCCGGCCGCGCATGGCCGACCGCGGCCGGGGCAGCAGTGGGACGGAGGACGTTCGGCGCGCGGAGTGCGACGCGCGTCCGGGAGAGGGACGGTCACCGTGGGACTGAACCACTACCGCTTCCGCAGCGTGTGGGAGCTGGACGCGCCGCCGGACGCCGTCTACGCCGTCCTGGAACGGGCCGAGGAGTACCCCGCCTGGTGGCCGCAGGTGCGCGAGGCCCGACGGTGGGACGGCGGGGAGGGCGGCGCGGACACCGGCACCGCCCGCTTCCGGTCCCTCCTGCCGTACGACCTGCGCGTCACCGTCCGGCGGACGCACGGCGATCCCGCCGCCCGCGTCCTGCAGATCGCCATGACCGGGGACCTGGACGGCTGGGCCCGCTGGCGGCTGACGCCGCGCGCCGGCGCGGACGGCGGCGGCGACGGCGGTGACGGCGGCACCCGGGCCCTCTTCGAGCAGGAGGTGGAGGTCCGCAGGCCCCTGCTGCGGCTGCTGGCGGTGCCGGGGCGCCCCCTGTTCAGGGCCAACCACGCCCTGATGATGCGCGCCGGGCACCGCGGACTCCGCCGCCGGCTGGGGGAGGGGAGAGAAGGGCGCCGGGCCGCCGGCCGGCCGGGATGAGTGCCGCGCGGGGCAAGCGGTTTGGATGAACGCCCGGCCGCCCTGTATGGTTCTCGTCGTGCCGAGGGCACGACACCGGGGCGATTAGCTCAGCGGGAGAGCGCTTCGTTCACACCGAAGAGGTCACTGGTTCGATCCCAGTATCGCCCACCGTCCGACGAGGCCGGTTCCGTCCAACCGACGGAACCGGCCTCGCGCGTGTGCGCCTCCGCCCTCAGGCCGTGGCCGGGACCCGGGGCCGCAGCGGCCACGCGGGATCGACCGCCTCGTCCGATCCGTTGCGCGCGAACCACGCCTGGAGCCCCCGCGCCTGTGCCGCGTGCCAGACCGCCTGCAGGGTGTGCAGCTCGGCCGGGGACAGCGACGACAGCCGCGGCGCGAAACGGCGGCCCATCTCCCGCACGACCTCCAGCGCCGCCGTGGCGTCGGCCGCGGCGTCGTGGGCCCCGTCCAACTCCACGCCGTAGTGCCCGCACAGGTCGGTCAGCGTCCGGCGGCCCTTGCGGTAGCGGTCCAGGTGCTTGTCCAACACCCTCGGGTCGAGCACGCACAGCGGCGCGGACCCCGTGGAGCGCTCCAGCGAGGTGCCGCGGTGCCGCCGCAACTCCCGGTCCAGCAGTGTCAGGTCGAACGGCGCGTTCATCACCACCAGCGGCGTCCCGGCGGCCCTCCGCGCGGCCAGGGCCCGGGTGATCTCCTCCAGCACCTCCACCGGGCGGCGGCCGTGTCCGCGCAGGTGCTCCCCGGTCAGCCCGTGCACCGCGGTGGCGGCCTCCGGCACGGGCACGCCCGGATCGACCAGCCAGCGCGTGGCCCGTACCGGCGCGCCCGGGGCGTCCTGCACCACCAGCGCGGCCGAGACGATCCGGTCCCGCTCCGGGTCCACCCCCGTGGTCTCGGTGTCGAAGGCGGCGAGCGGCCCCTCGTACCACACCGTCATGTCCCGTTTCCCCTCCGTGCTCATCCGGGCGTCCGTTCCGGCGCCGCGCCGGTCGCGGGCGTCGCCCCGCTGATACCGCACCCGGCGCGTGGCCAACCCCGCCCCTCCGGCGCCGGCCGCACAACCGTTTCGCGGTCCGGGCACCGGGATCGGTACGATTCACGGTGCGCAGCGATCGCTGACGCGCACCGAGACAGAAGAGCAGTCAGGAGAGACCGGTGACGGACGTCCGTGTGATCATCCAACGCGATTCCGAGCGGGAAGAGCGCGTGGTGACCACGGGCACCACGGCCGCCGACCTCTTCGACGGCGACCGCTCGATCGTCGCCGCGCGCGTCGGCGGGCAGCTCAAGGACCTGGCCCACGAACTCGCCGACGGCGACGTGGTCGAGCCGGTGGAGATCTCCAGCCCCGACGGTCTGGACATCCTGCGGCACTCCACCGCGCACGTGATGGCCCAGGCCGTGCAGGACCTCTTCCCGGAGGCCAAGCTCGGCATCGGCCCGCCCATCCGGGACGGCTTCTACTACGACTTCGACGTCCCCGAGCCGTTCACCCCGGACGACCTCAAGCGCATCGAGAAGCGGATGCAGGAGATCGTCAAGCGCGGCCAGCGCTTCTCCCGCCGGGTGACCAGCGACGAGGAGGCCCGCGAGGAGCTGGCCGGCGAGCCCTACAAGCTGGAGCTGATCGGGCTCAAGGGGAACGCCGCCGAGGCCGCCGAGGGCGCCTCCGCGGAGGTCGGCGCGGGCGAGCTGACCATCTACGACAACCTCGACGCCAAGACGGGCGAGCTGTGCTGGAAGGACCTGTGCCGCGGCCCGCACCTGCCGACCACCCGCACCATCCCGGCCTTCAAGCTGATGCGGTCGGCCGCCGCGTACTGGCGCGGCAGTGAGAAGAACCCCCAGCTCCAGCGGATCTACGGCACCGCCTGGCCGTCGAAGGACGAGCTCAAGGCGTACCTGGAACTGCTGGCCGAGGCCGAGAAGCGCGACCACCGCAGGCTCGGCGTGGAGCTGGACCTGTTCTCCATCCCCGAGGAGCTGGGCTCGGGCCTGGCCGTCTTCCACCCCAAGGGCGGCACCGTCCGCCGGGTGATGGAGGACTACTCCCGCAGGCGCCACGAGGAGGCGGGGTACGAGTTCGTCAACACCCCGCACATCTCCAAGGAGAGGCTCTTCGAGATCTCCGGGCACCTGCCGAACTACGCCGAGGGGATGTTCCCGCCGCTGGAGTTCGAGGGGCAGAACTACCGCCTCAAGGCCATGAACTGCCCGATGCACAACCTGATCTTCAGGGCGCGCGGACGGTCCTACCGGGAGCTGCCCCTGCGGCTGTTCGAGTTCGGCACGGTCTACCGCTACGAGAAGTCCGGCGTGGTGCACGGCCTGACCCGCACCCGCGGCTTCACCCAGGACGACTCGCACATCTACTGCACCAAGGAGCAGATGCCCGACGAGCTGGACGGCCTGCTCACCTTCGTGCTGGACCTGCTCCGCGACTACGGCCTGAGCGACTTCTACCTGGAGCTGTCCACCCGCGACGACTCCGAGAAGTTCATCGGCGAGCCGGAGGAGTGGGAGGAGGCCACCGAGGCGCTGCGGCAGGCCGCCGGCAAGCAGGGCCTGGAACTGGTGATGGACCCGGGCGGCGCGGCCTACTACGGGCCCAAGATCTCCGTCCAGGCCCGTGACGCCATCGGCCGCACCTGGCAGATGTCCACGATCCAGGTGGACTTCCAGCAGCCCAAGCGGTTCGAGCTGGAGTACACCGCGGCCGACGGCTCCCGGCAGCGGCCGGTGATGATCCACCGGGCACTGTTCGGCTCCATCGAGCGGTTCTTCGCCGTCCTGCTGGAGCACTACGCGGGCGCCTTCCCGGCCTGGCTGGCCCCGGTGCAGGCGGTCGGCATCCCGATCGGGGACACCCACGTGCCCTACCTGGAGGAGTTCGCCGCCGAGGCGAAGGCGGCCGGACTGCGGATGGAGGTGGACTCCTCCGCGGACCGGATGCAGAAGAAGATCAGGAACGCGCAGAAGAGCAAGGTGCCGTTCATGATCATCGCCGGCGACGAGGACATGGCGGCCGGTGCGGTGAGCTTCCGCTACCGCGACGGCTCCCAGAAGAACGGCGTGCCGCGCGAGGAGGCCATCGCGGAGATGGTCAAGGCCGTCGAGGCCCGCACCCAGGTGTGATCCCCGGGCCGTCGCGGGCCCCGCGACGCGGGAGGCCCCGGAGCGCCGGCGCTCCGGGGCCTCCGTCCTGCCCCGCCCCGAAGGCACGTCCGGGGCCGGCGAAGTCCTATGCTGGCCCGCATGAGCAGCGAGCCGGAACAGCAGATCGGAGTGGGGTCGCCGGACGCCTTCCAGCGCCTGTGGACGCCCCACCGGATGGCCTACATCCAGGGGGAGAACAAGCCGAGCGGCCCGGGGGCCGGTGACGGCTGCCCGTTCTGCACGATCCCGGACAAGTCCGACGAGGACGGACTGGTGGTCGCCCGCGGCGAGCGGGTGTACGCGGTGCTCAACCTCTATCCGTACAACGGCGGCCACCTCATGGTCGTGCCCTTCCGGCACGTCGCCGACTACACCGACCTCACCGACGAGGAGACGGCGGAGCTGGCCGACTACACCAAGCGGGCGATGAAGGCGCTGCGCGCCGCCTCCGGGGCGCAGGGGTTCAACATCGGCATGAACCAGGGCGCCGTCGCGGGCGCGGGCATCGCCGCCCACCTGCACCAGCACATCGTGCCCCGCTGGGGAGGCGACACCAACTTCATGCCGGTGGTGGGCCACACCAAGGTGCTGCCGCAGCTGCTGGCCGACACCCGCAGGATGCTCGCCGAGGTCTGGCCCGCCTCCTGAGCCGTCCGCCCCGTCCGCTCCACCCCCGCACGTAACGCCGCCGGCCCTCCGCCGCACGCGGAGGGCCGGAACGGTTCCGGGCGCCGTGCTCAGGCGTTGTACACGTCCGCCCGGCCCGGCTCGGCGGCCTGCACCTGGCCGCTGAGGACGCCCGAGCGGGCGCCGAACTTCTCGGTGTCCACGCCGTTGTCCGCCAGCACCTTCAGGGTCGCCGCGTGCACCACCCGCAGCACCGGGGTGGCCGTGCGCAGGATGTCGTCGGCCATGAAGCGGTGGCGCCACGGCTTGTCGGCCCACACGTGCCGCAGTCCGAAGGGCTCGGGAAGGGTCAGCTTGCCGCCCAGGAAGTCCAGCACCGGCGGGAACCACGTCAGAGGGGCGCGGGCCGCCAGCCGGACCACCTCGGGGGTGTCGATCAGGGGCAGCGTGACGTCCTTGGTCTCCCAGAACCTGACGGACTTGGAGACCGTCTTGGTCTTCGGGGACGGCTTGGTGGTGAACAGCGGGTGCACCGGCCCCAGCGCGTGGCCGGTGACCTCGATGCGCAGGGTGTGGTGGAGGACGGTCACGTTGACCAGCATGGTGATCACCAGCTGGCCGTCCCACAGGACGAACTGGACGCCCAGGTAGTGACGGTTCCCGCTGTCGAACTGCTGCTCGTTGCAGATCCGCTGGACCTCGAAGTCCTTGATCCGGTACGCCTCGACCTCCTGGCCGTCGGGCCGGGCCACCTCCGAGGCGCCCTCCCCGACCGGGGCGACGACCCAGTGCCTGATCGAGGGGGTCGGGAAGCCGCCGGTGTGCAGCGGACCGCGCTCCAGCATCCGCAGCCGGTCGTGGATGGCGCGGACGACGTCCCAGCTGCGGAAGGGGTTGATCTCGGTGCCCGGGGTGGCGGGCACCAGCTCCTCGGCGAGCTGCCAGCTGCCCCAGCGGGTGCCCATGCCCAGGATGCCCTTGGAGCCCGCGTAGAAGACGAGGTTGCTGCGCTGCTCGGCCGTCAGCTTGGCCAGGTTCAGCCGGATGTTCTCGGCCTCCGCGTCACCGGGGGCGTGCGGCACGGCCTCGGGGATCTTGGCGCCGACTCCACCGCCCGAGAGCAGCCCCTCCCAGCGCGACCGCAGGTCCTTGGCGTAGCGCTCGCAGATCTGCTTCGCCCACAGCCAGCCGACGACCGGGGCGACCAGCATCACGCGCAGGTAGATCCCCCAGAAACCGGTGAACGGCAACTGGATCACGAAGACCACCGCGAGCACGCCGAGCGCGGCCAGCACGACCCCGCCCAGCGCCCCGGCCCTCTTGTCCTGCGCGCCCGCCAGCGTCCGCCGCAACTGGAAACCGCCCAGCCACAGCAGGACCCCGGGCAGGAAGAGCAGCCCGAAGAGCACCATCACGACGGTGAGCCGGGCGTCGCGCTGCCGGCGGATGCGGTTGGCCGCCAGGCAGTGCTCGACCACGGTCTGCGGCTCGCAGCCGAAGGACTGGATCAGCGGCTTGCGGGCGCCGCCCAGCATCCGGACCTGGACCGCGCGGGCGAACGCCTCGCCCAGGTTCGGCTCGAAGAGCGAGAACCTGGGCGCCGAGACCTTGGCGTCGCCGTTCGCCGCGATCAGGTCCGTCACGGGACCGTCGCGGTAGGCGGCCGAGGCGAGCGCATGGGTGGCCGCGGTCTGTCCACTGCCGGCCCCGGTCAACGGGACCTGCGCGCCGGGACTGAAGTCGTACGCGCCCTCGAGGTCATCGAACCCCGCCAATGGTGCCCCCACTCCGTTCACGCCGTCCGACGACGGGCTCGTTCCCACCCGTTCCCAACGGCGGCCCCCCGCACACCTGTTGCGGCGCCGCCGCGCCCGTCGCCGTGCCGTTCAGCGTATCCTCATCCCGGGGTCACGCCACGCCGGTTTCGGCCTGTTCGCGCATCCTCCCCTCGACCTGTCGCGGCACCGGCTCGTGGCGCAGGTAGGAGCGGGCGAACCGTCCCGTGCCGTGCGAGAGGGACCGCAGGTCCACCGTGTAACGGTCGAGTTCGGCCTCCGGGACCTCCGCGCGGACCAGGGTGCTGCCGCCGGGGATCTGCTCGGTGCCCACCACCCGGCCGCGCCGTCCGGACAGGTCGCTCATCACCGCGCCCACGTACTCGTCGGCCACCAGCACCCGCACCTCGGCCACCGGTTCCAGCAGGTGGATCCTCGCCTGGGAGGCCGCCTCGCGCAGGGCCAGCGCCCCCGCCGTCTGGAAGGCGGCGTCGGAGGAGTCCACCGAGTGCGCCTTGCCGTCGACGAGGGTGACCCGGACGTCCACCAGCGGGTACCCGGTCGCCACGCCCCGCGCGGCCTGGGCCCGTACGCCCTTCTCCACCGACGGGATGAACTGACGGGGCACGGCGCCGCCCACCACCCGGTCGACGAACTCGATGCCGGAACCGACCGGCAGGGGCTCCACGGTGATCTCGCAGATGGCGTACTGGCCGTGGCCGCCGGACTGCTTGACGTGCCGTCCGCGCCCGCCGGCCGGTTCGGCGAAGGTCTCGCGCAGGGCCACCTTGTGGGGCACGGCGTCGACCCGGACGCCGTAGCGGGTGCGCAGCCGCTCCAGCGTGACCTCCCGGTGCGCCTCGCCCATGCACCACAGCACCACCTGGTGGGTGTCGGCGTTCTGCTCCAGGCGCAGGGTGGGGTCCTCGGCGACCAGCCGGGCCAGCCCGTGGGAGAGCCGGTCCTCGTCCGCCCTGCCGTGGGCCTCGACGGCCACCGGCAGCAGGGGGTCGGGCATCACCCAGGGCTCCATCAGCAGCGGTTGGTCCCGGTCGGAGAGGGTGTCGCCGGTCTCGGCCCGGGAGAGCTTGCCGACGCAGGCCAGGTCGCCCGCGATGGCCTTGGCCAGATGCCGCTGCTGCCTGCCGAAGGGGGACGACAGGGCGCCGACGCGCTCGTCCTCCTCGTGGCCCTCCCGCTGCTCGGAGAAGCTCCCGGACAACGGGCCGTGCCCGTCCCCGGAGGGGTCCCCGCGGCGCGCCGTGCCGTGGCCGCAGACGTGCACGCCCGCGTCCGGACGCAGGGTGCCGGAGAAGACCCGCACCAGCGACATCCGGCCGACGTAGGGGTCGGAGGAGGTCTTGACGACCTCGGCCACCAGCGGGCCGTCGGGGTCGCAGGTCAGCGGGGGACGGGGACGGCCGTCGGGGGTGGTGACCGGCGGGGCCTCGCGTTCGGTGGGGTCGGGGAAGGCGCGGGTGATCAGGTCCAGCAGCTCCACCGTGCCCAGCCCCTGCCGGGCGCCCTCCGGCGCGGGCGCGGCGGCCAGCACGGGGTGGAAGGAACCGCGGGCGATGGCCTTCTCCAGGTCCTGGACCAGGGTCTTGACGTCGAGGGTCTCGCCGCCGAGGTAGCGGTCCATGAGGGTCTCGTCCTCGCTCTCGGCGATGATGCCCTCGATGAGCCGGTTGCGGGCCTCCTCGATCAGCGGCCGGTGCGCGGGGTCCGGGGCGCGTTCCACGCGCTCGCCGGAGGAGTAGTCGAAGACGCGCTCGGTCAGCAGCCCGACCAGCCCGGCGACCGGCGCGTGCCCGTCGCTGCGCGCCTCCCCGTGGAGGGGCAGGTACAGGGGGAGCACGGCGTCGGGGTCGTCCCGGCCGAAGAACCGGCGGCAGACCTCGGTCATCTCGTCGAAGTCCGCCCGCGACGCCTCCAAATGGGTGATGACCAGGGCGCGCGGCATGCCGACCGCCGCGCACTCCTCCCACACCAGCCGGGTCGAGCCGTTCATCGCGTCGGCGGCCGAGACGACGAAGAGGGCCGCGTCCGCGGCTCGCAGACCGGCCCTCAGCTCCCCGACGAAGTCGGCGTAGCCCGGTGTGTCCAACAGGTTGATCTTGATGCCGTCCCACTCCACGGGGACCAGCGACAGCTGCACCGAGCGCTGCTGCCGGTGCTCTATCTCCTCGTAGTCGGACAGGCTGCCGCCGTCCTCGACCCGTCCCGCGCGGTTGACCGCGCCCGACGCCAGGGCCAGGGCGTCCACCAGCGTCGTCTTCCCCGAACCGCTGTGGCCGACCAGGACCACGTTCCGGATGGAACCGGGACGGTCGGCCACCGGTGCCCTGCCCGCGGCCCCTGTGTGTGTGCTCGTCCTGTCGCCCATGTCTCCCGCCTCCCGGGTCGGTACCGCTGGGTCGGATGGTGGATCGCAGACGATGCGCCGTCTTCGAGCTTTCCACCGGGAGCGGAGTCCGTCCATACGGGGCGCATGGCGATACTCGACGCACACGGAGCGCGTCGCGTCGTAACGGTCGAGACGGGACGAGATCGACGCCGTCCCGGGGCGGCGCCGGGGAGCGGACGACCGAGGTCGCCCGACGCCTTGGCGGCCGGACGGCGGGGGCCGGCTACGATGGGCGCGCCGATGGCCCCTTGACCACCGGCCCACCTCGACCCCGGGAAGGCCATGCTGAACAAGTACGCGCGTGCGTTCTTCACGCGTGTCCTCACGCCGTTCGCCGCTCTGCTCCTCCGGCTGGGGGTCAGCCCCGACACGGTCACGCTCATCGGCACCGGCGGCGTCATGGCGGGGGCGCTGGCCTTCTTCCCCCGCGGCGAGTTCTTCTGGGGCACCGTCGTCATCACCCTGTTCGTCTTCTCCGACCTGGTCGACGGCACCATGGCCCGCCAGTCGGGTCGGTCCAGCCGCTGGGGCGCCTTCCTCGACTCCACCCTCGACCGCATCGCCGACGCGGCGGTCTTCGGCGGCATCGCGCTGTGGTACGCGGGCGGGGGCGGCGACTCCGTGCTCTGCGCGGTGGCGATCTTCTGCCTGGCCAGTGGCCAGGTGGTGTCGTACACCAAGGCGCGCGGCGAGAGCATCGGCCTGCCGGTGAACGTCAACGGCCTGGTCGAGCGGGCCGAGCGGCTGGTGATCACCCTGGTGTGCGCCGGGCTCGCCGGGTTCGAGACGACCTTCGGCGTCCCCTACATCGGGATCCTGCTGCCCGTCGCCCTGTGGGTGGTGGCCGTGGGCAGCCTGGTGACGATCCTCCAGCGGATGGTGACCGTGCGCCGCGAGGCCGCCGAGGCGGACGCCGCGGCGGCGGAGGGCGGAGCGTCCGGAGGGAACGGGGCCGGCGCGGCCGGGCAGGGGAGCGAGGCATCGTCGTGAAGGACCGGTTGACCGACGGCCTGTACGGACTCGGCTGGAGCGTGGTCAAGCGGCTCCCCGAACCCGCCGCCGAGGCCCTGGGCCGCACCGTCGCCGACGCCGCCTGGCGGCGCCGCGGCCAGGGGGTGCGGCGCCTGGAGGCCAACTACGCCAGGGTCGTCCCCGACGCCGGCCCCGAGCGGCTGGCGGAGCTGTCCCGCGCGGGCATGCGCTCCTACCTGCGCTACTGGATGGAGTCCTTCCGGCTGCCGGTGTGGAGCGCGGAGCGCATCCGGGAGAGCGTCGAGGTCGAGAACCTGCACCGGCTCACCGACGCCCTCGACTCCGGCCGCGGCGTGGTGCTGGCCCTGCCCCACATGGCCAACTGGGACCTGGCCGGCGCCTACCTCACCGCCGGTCTGGGCATACCGTTCACCACCGTCGCCGAGCGGCTGAAGCCCGAGAGCCTGTACGACCGCTTCGTCGCCTACCGCGAGGGCCTGGGCATGGAGGTCCTGCCGCACACCGGCGGCGCCGCCTTCGGCGCCCTGGCCCGGCGGCTGCGCGCGGGCGGCCTGGTGGCCCTGGTGGCCGACCGCGACCTGTCCGCCTCCGGGCTGGAGGTCACGTTCTTCGGCGAGCCGGCCCGGATGCCGGCGGGTCCGGCCATGCTGGCCCTGCAGACCGGGGCCGTGCTGCTCCCGGCCCACCTGTGGTTCGACTCCTCGCCCGTGATGAAGGGCCGCGTCCTGGAACCCGTCGAGGTGCCCGCCGAGGGCGACCGGCGGGAGAAGGCCGCCGCCATGACCCAGGCGGTGGCCGACGCCTTCGCCGCGGGCATCGCCGAGCACCCCCAGGACTGGCACATGCTGCAACGACTGTGGTCGGCGGACCTGAGTCCGCGGGCCGGGACGCGTCACGGGGCGAGTCCGGAAACGGAGAAGCGGTGAGGATCGGCATCGTCTGCCCGTACTCCTGGGACGTCCCCGGCGGCGTCCAGTTCCACATCCGCGACCTGGCCCGGCACCTCATCGGCCTCGGACACGAGGTGTCCGTCCTCGCCCCGGCCGAGGAGGAGACGCCCCTGCCGCCGTACGTCGTCCCCGCCGGGCGGGCCGTCCCCGTCCCCTACAACGGCTCGGTGGCCCGGCTGAACTTCGGGTTCCTGTCCGCCGCGCGCGTCCGCCGCTGGGTGCACGAGGGCGGCTTCGACGTCCTGCACATCCACGAGCCGGCCACCCCCTCGCTCTCCCTGCTCGCCTGCTGGGCGGCGCAGGGGCCGATCGTGGCCACCTTCCACACCTCCAACCCGCGCTCGCGGGCGATGATCGCCGCGTACCCGATCCTCCAGCCCGCGCTGGAGAAGATCAGCGCGCGGATCGCCGTCAGCGAGTACGCCCGCCGCACCCTGGTGGAGCACCTGGGCGGGGACGCGGTCGTCATCCCCAACGGGGTGGACGTCGGCTTCTTCGCCGACGCCGAGCCCAGGGCCGAGTGGCAGGGGAGCGGGGAGGGGAACACGATCGGCTTCATAGGCCGCATCGACGAGCCCCGCAAGGGGCTGCCCGTGCTGATGAGGGCGCTGCCGCGCATCCTCGCCGAACGCCCCGGCACCCGGCTGCTGGTGGCCGGGCGCGGGGACGCGGCGGAGGCCGTCGCCGGCCTCCCGCGCGAGCTGCGCGGGCAGGTGGAGTTCCTCGGCATGATCGGCGACGAGGACAAGGCGCGGCTGCTGCGCAGCGTGGACCTGTACGTCGCCCCCAACACCGGCGGCGAGTCCTTCGGCATCATCCTCGTCGAGGCGATGTCCGCGGGGGCCCCGGTGCTCGCCAGCGACCTGGACGCCTTCGCCCAGGTGCTGGACGGGGGAGAGGCCGGGGAGCTGTACGCCAACGAGGACGCCGACGCGCTGGCCGCCGCCGCGGTGCGCCTGCTGGGCGACCCGGCCCGCCGTGCCGAGCTGCGCGACCGCGGCAGCCGCCACGTCCGCCGCTTCGACTGGTCCACCGTCGGCGCCGACATCCTCGCCGTCTACGAGACCGTCGCCGACGGCGCCGCCGCGGTCGCGCCGGACGAGCGCACCGGGCTCCGCGCCCGCCTCGGACTGGCCCGTGACTGACCGCCGGAGCGACCGAGCGACCGAGGGAGGCCGACCGTGACCACCACGATCGTCTGGATCGCGGCGCTGCTGCTGGTGGCCGCCGTCTACCTGAGCTGGACCGCCGGGCGCCTGGACCGGCTGCACACCCGGATCGACGCGGCCCGTGCCGCCCTGGACGCGCAGCTGCTGCGGCGCGCCTCCGTCGCCCAGGAGATGGCCACCTCGGGGGTGCTCGACCCGGCCGCGTCGATCGTCCTGTACCAGGCGGCCCACGACGCCCGGCAGGCCGAGGAGGACCAGCGGGAGGTCGCCGAGAGCGAGCTCAGCCAGGCACTGCGGGCGGTGTTCGCCGAGAGCGCGCAGGTGGAGGCCGTGCGGGCGGCACCGGGCGGCGAGGAGTCCGTCGAGGAACTGGCCGCCGCGGTGCGCCGGGTGCCGATGGCCCGGCGCTTCCACAACGACGCCGTACGGGCCGCCCGCGCCCTGCGCCGCCACCGGACGGTGCGCTGGTTCCGGCTGGCCGGGCACGCGCCCTTCCCCTTGGCGTTCGAGATGGACGACGAGCCACCGGCCGTCCTGGCGGACCGCTCGGGCCCGCTTGGTGAAGGCCACTGACTTCTGATTGGCCCTTGCGCGGAAGCCAGTCGGCCCGTTTCATCGGTTCTGTAGCACGGATCACTGTGAAGTGGACCGGACGGTTGCTCCGGAAGCGGATCGAACGGGCCTACGATTGTCTCGCCGGTTCTCATCGGTTTTCACCGCGCGGACACCGTCCGTGCCCGCGTCCGTCGCCGTTCGGTGCCGCCCGCGACCGGTCCGTCGCCGTCCACCGTCCAACCGCTGTCGAGTGAGGTCACACCTTGTCCACCACGTCTCCCAGCACGCCCGAAACCGCCACCGCCTCGACGCCCGAGACCGGCACCGCGCGCGTCAAGCGCGGCATGGCCGAGCAGCTCAAGGGCGGCGTGATCATGGATGTCGTCACCCCGGAGCAGGCGAAGATCGCCGAGGACGCCGGCGCCGTCGCGGTCATGGCCCTGGAGCGGGTGCCCGCCGACATCCGCAAGGACGGCGGCGTCGCCCGCATGTCCGACCCCGACATGATCGAGGGCATCATCAACGCCGTCTCCATCCCGGTGATGGCCAAGTCCCGCATCGGCCACTTCGTCGAGGCCCAGGTGCTCCAGGCGCTCGGCGTGGACTACATCGACGAGTCCGAGGTCCTCACCCCGGCCGACGAGGTCAACCACAGCGACAAGTGGGCGTTCACCACCCCCTTCGTCTGCGGCGCCACCAACCTGGGCGAGGCCCTGCGCCGGATCGCCGAGGGCGCGGCCATGATCCGCTCCAAGGGCGAGGCCGGCACCGGCAACGTCGTCGAGGCCGTCCGTCACCTGCGCCAGATCCGGGGCGAGATCGCGCGCCTGAGGGGCCTGGACAACAACGAGCTGTACGCCGCCGCCAAGGAGCTGCGCGCCCCCTACGAGCTGGTCAAGGAGGTCGCCGAGCTGGGCAAGCTCCCGGTCGTGCTGTTCTCCGCCGGCGGTGTGGCCACCCCCGCCGACGCCGCGCTGATGCGCCAGCTCGGCGCCGAGGGCGTCTTCGTCGGCTCGGGCATCTTCAAGTCCGGCGACCCGGTCAAGCGCGCCGCCGCCATCGTGAAGGCCACCACCTTCTACGACGACCCCAAGGTCATCGCGGAGGTCTCCCGCGGCCTGGGCGAGGCCATGGTCGGCATCAACTGCGACACCCTGACCGAGGCCGAGCGCTTCGCCGGCCGGGGTTGGTGACCACGACCCCCACGACCACGACGGGCGGCCCGCGCACCGCGGGCCGCCCCCGCCCGTTCGGCGCCGTCCGAGCGTCCGGGAATTCCGGAGGGGCCGAAACGGTCGGAACAACCGGAGAGCCCGGAAGGACGCCCGGGAACATTCGGAACGTCCAGGAAGGTGTAGAACCCGTGACCACATCCACCACCGGAGGCACCGCCGACGTCACCGTCGGGGTCCTCGCCCTCCAGGGCGACGTGCGCGAGCACCTCGCCGCGCTGACCGCGGCCGGCGCCGAGGCCCGTCCGGTCCGCCGCCCCGAGGAGCTCGCCGAGGTGGACGGCCTGGTGATCCCCGGCGGGGAGTCCACCACCATCTCCAAGCTGGCCACGGCCTTCGGGCTGATGGAGCCGCTGCGCGAGCGGGTCCGCTCGGGCATGCCCGCCTACGGGTCCTGTGCGGGCATGATCATGCTCGCGGACAAGATCCTCGATCCTCGCGCCGGCCAGGAGACCATCGGCGGCATCGACATGATCGTGCGCCGCAACGCCTTCGGACGGCAGAACGAGTCCTTCGAGGCGGCCGTGGAGGTGGCGGGCGTCGAGGGCGGCCCGGTCGAGGGCGTCTTCATCCGCGCCCCCTGGGTGGAGTCCACCGGCGCGGAGGTGGAGGAGCTGGCGGTCCACGCCGGCCACGCCGTCGCCGTGCGCCAGGGCCGACTGCTGGCCACCGCCTTCCACCCCGAACTCACCGGCGACCACCGGGTGCACCGGCTCTTCGTCGAGATGGTGCGCGCGTCGGCACGGTGAGACGGCGGTAGGATCGGCGCGTTGATTTTCCCGTTGGTGACATCGAAGGAGCGAGGCTGTGTCCGGCCACTCTAAGTGGGCAACCACCAAGCACAAGAAGGCCGTGATCGATGCCAAGCGCGGCAAGCTCTTCGCCAAGCTGATCAAGAACATCGAGGTCGCGGCCCGGCTCGGCGGCCCCGACCCCGACGGCAACCCCACGCTGTACGACGCCATCCAGAAGGCGAAGAAGAGCTCGGTCCCCAACAACAACATCGACCGCGCCGTCAAGCGCGGTGCCGGTCTGGAGGCGGGCGGCGCCGACTACCAGACGATCATGTACGAGGGCTACGGCCCCAACGGCGTCGCGATCCTGATCGAGTGCCTCACCGACAACCGCAACCGCGCCGCCTCCGACGTGCGCGTGGCCATGACCCGCAACGGCGGCTCCATGGCCGACCCGGGCTCGGTGTCGTACCTGTTCAACCGCAAGGGCGTCGTCATCGTCCCCAAGGGCGACCTGACCGAGGACGACGTGCTGGCCGCCGTCCTGGACGCGGGCGCCGAGGAGGTCAACGACCTCGGCGAGAACTTCGAGGTCATCAGCGAGCCCGGCGACCTGGTGGCGGTGCGCACCGCCCTGCAGCAGGCGGGCATCGACTACGACTCGGCGGACGCCAACTTCGTGCCCACCATGCAGGTGGAGCTGGACGAGGAGGGCGCGCGCAAGATCTTCAAGCTGATCGACGCCTTGGAGGACAGCGACGACGTGCAGAACGTCTTCGCCAACTTCGACGTGCCCGACGAGATCATGGCGAAGGTCGGCGCCTGATCCGTCCGGTTCCGAACGGCTCGGCACAGCCCCTTCCCGTGTCACCCGGCGGCGTTGTCGGTGGCGGCCGATAACCTGCGGGAACAGGTGATCGAACGACGAGGTGGACGAGAGGGGGCCGTCGTGCGCGTGCTCGGCGTGGACCCGGGCCTGACCCGCTGCGGCATCGGCGTGGTGGAGGGAACCCCGGGGCGTCCGTTGCGGATGGCCGGGGTCGGCGTCGTCCGCACCCCCGCCGACGCCGAGGTGGCCGAACGCCTGGTGCTCGTCGAGCGCGGCGTCGAGGAGTGGCTGGAGGAGCACCGCCCCGACGTCGTCGCCGTGGAGCGGGTGTTCAGCCAGCACAACGTCCGCACGGTGATGGGAACCGCGCAGGCCAGCGCGGTCGCCATGCTCTGCGCGGCCCGGCGCGGGCTGCCCGTCGCCCTCCACACCCCCAGCGAGGTCAAGGCCGCCATCACCGGCAGCGGGCGCGCGGGCAAGGCCCAGGTGGGCGCCATGGTGACCCGACTGCTGCGGCTGGACGCCCCGCCCAAACCGGCCGACGCCGCCGACGCCCTGGCACTGGCCATCTGCCACATCTGGCGCGCCCCCGCCCAGGACCGGATCCGACAGGCCCATCTCCAGGCCCTCGCCGCCCGTCGCGTCGGCACCTCCCCGGCATCCGCAGCACCCATCCCGAAGGGCACCATCCGATGATCGCCTTCGTATCCGGGCCGGTCGCAGCCCTCTCGCCGGACACCGCCGTGATCGAGGTCGGCGGTGTCGGCATGGCCGTCCACTGCACCCCCGGCACCCTCGCCGACCTCCGCGTGGGCCGGCACGCCCGGCTGGCCACCTCGCTGGTGGTCCGCGAGGACTCGCTCACCCTGTACGGCTTCGCCGACGACGACGAGCGGCAGGTCTTCGAACTGCTCCAGACCGCCAGCGGGGTCGGCCCGCGGCTCGCCCAGGCGATGCTCGCCGTGCACAGCCCCGACGCGCTGCGGGCGGCCGTCTCCACCGGAGACGAGAAGGCCCTCACCGCCGTCCCCGGCATCGGCAAGAAGGGCGCGCAGAAACTCCTGCTGGAACTCAAGGACCGGCTCGGCGAACCGGTGGGCACCGGCGCCGCGCCGGCCGGACGGGGCGGGGCCGCCGCCGCGCCCGGCTGGCGCGAGCAGCTCCACTCCGCCCTGGTCGGCCTCGGCTACGCCGCCCGCGAGGCCGAGGAGGCGGTCGAGGCCGTCACCCCGCAGGCCGAGGCCGCCCTCGCGGAGGGCGGCCGGCCGCCGGTGCCGCAGCTCCTGCGCGCCGCCCTGCAGACCCTGAACCGCGCGCGCTGAGACGGCCTCCGCCCGATGCCTCCGCCCGTTGCCGCCGCAGACCAGACGACCGACGAGAGACCGACCATGACGCCGTACCCTCCGCTCCCCGCCCTCCCCCTCGCCGAGCAGGCGCCGTCCCCGCTCCCCGCCCCGGCGGCCGGCACCGGGAGGGGGTCCGCGTGACCAGGGAGGACCACCACGCGGACGGGTACGGCCCCACCGGCACGACCGAGGGCGCCGAACGTCTCGTCGCCGCCTCCGCGGACTCCGAGGACACCGCCGTCGAGGCGGCCCTGCGCCCCAAGGACCTGGGGGAGTTCATCGGCCAGAGCAAGGTCCGCGAACAGCTCGACCTGGTGCTGCGCGCCGCCCGGGCCCGCGGCGGCACCGCCGACCACGTGCTGCTCTCCGGCGCCCCCGGCCTCGGCAAGACCACCCTGTCCATGATCATCGCCGCGGAGATGGGCGCCCCCATCCGCATCACCTCCGGCCCGGCCATCCAGCACGCCGGAGACCTGGCCGCGATCCTCTCCTCCCTCACCGAGGGGGAGGTGCTCTTCCTCGACGAGATCCACCGGATGTCCCGGCCCGCCGAGGAGATGCTCTACATGGCGATGGAGGACTTCCGGGTCGACGTCATCGTCGGCAAGGGCCCCGGCGCCACCGCCATTCCCCTGGAGCTGCCGCCGTTCACCCTGGTCGGCGCCACCACCCGGGCCGGGCTGCTGCCGCCGCCGCTGCGCGACCGCTTCGGCTTCACCGCCCACATGGAGTTCTACGAGCCGAGCGAGCTGGAACAGGTGGTGCACCGCTCCGCCCGGCTGCTGGACGTGGAGATCGACGCCGCCGGCGCCGCCGAGATCGCCGGCCGCTCCCGCGGCACCCCCCGCATCGCCAACCGGCTGCTGCGCCGGGTCCGCGACTACGCCCAGGTCCGGGCGGACGGCGTGATCACCCGGGAGGTCGCCGCCCGGGCGCTGGCGGTCTACGAGGTGGACGACCGGGGCCTGGACCGGCTGGACCGCGCGGTGCTGGACGCCCTGCTCAGGCTCTTCGGCGGCGGCCCGGTGGGGCTGTCCACCCTGGCCGTCGCCGTCGGCGAGGAACGCGAGACCGTCGAGGAGGTGGCCGAGCCGTTCCTGGTCCGCGAGGGCCTCCTCGCCCGCACCCCCCGCGGCCGGATCGCCACCCCCGCCGCCTGGAAACACATGGGACTCACCCCGCCCCAGCAGCCCCCCTCGGGCGGACCGGGGCAACAGGGGCTCTTCGGAACGTGACGGCGCGCGAAGTCGCAGGGGGCGGAACCCCGGTGCCATGCTTGACGTTGTTCCTCAGGTGCGGGCTCGCTTAGACTCCGCCGATGCCTTCCGTTCCGGACGGCACGACCACCCCCGAAGACCAGGCCGCCCTCGCGCGGTCGTGCGAAGGAAACCTTCCGCCGTGGATATCCTCACTCTCTTTCCCTTCATCGTGCTCATCGGGGCCATGTTCCTGATGACGCGGTCTGCCAAGAAGAAGCAGCAGCAGGCCATGCAGATGCGCGACCAGATGCAGCCGGGCACCGGTGTCCGGACCATCGGCGGCATGTACGCACTGGTGAAGGAGGTCCGCACCGACACGGTTCTCCTCGAGGTCGCGCCGGGTGTGCACGCCGTCTACGCCAAGAGCGCCGTCGGCGCCGTCCTGGACGACGACGAGTACGACCGCATCGTCCACGGCGACCCGGAGCTCGACGGCGACGGCCCCGTGGTCCCGAACGACGCCTCCTCGTTGACCTCCGACGGGGACGGGCCCGTGGCCAAGACCGATCTGAGCAAGAAGGACGGTGCCTCCGCCGATGATGCGGAGCCCAGGGACGCCAAGCGGAACGGCGACGACGCCGAGTAGCCGCTCCGCCGCCGGGCCCTTCAGGGGCCCGGCGGCGTCGTATTGTCCTCACGACCACTTCGCGCGCCGCGCGGCGACCATCGAGCGCGGGCGGTTGGACAGGGAGATAACAAGAAGGTGGCAGCACCGAAGAAGGGCCGCAGAGCCCCGGGCGGTCAGGGGAGGCCGGGGCGCGTCCTGGCCCTGATGCTGATCGCCGTGGTGGCGCTCACCGGAGGGATGTTCTACTCCGGACACACCACGCCCCGTCTGGGCATCGACCTCGCCGGCGGTACCAGCATCACGCTCACCGCCAAGAGCGAGCCCGGCAAGGAAGACGCGATCAACGAGACCAACATGCAGACGGCCGTCTCGATCATCGAGCGGCGCGTCAACGGTCTCGGCGTCCAGGAGGCCGAGGTCCAGACCCAGGGCCGCGAGAACATCATCGTCAACATCCCGCGCGGCACCGACGAGAAGCAGGCCCGGGAGCAGGTCGGCACCACGGCCGAACTCGCCTTCCGCCCCGTGCTCTCCGCCACGTCCGGCACGCCGGCGCCCGACCCCTCCGCCAGCCCGTCGGCGAGCCCGTCGAGCAGCACCAAGGAGGACGACGGGAAGGCCGGGGCCGAGGAGGCCCAGGAGGCGGAGAAGACCGACGATGACGACGACGGCGACCTGACGTCCCCGTCGCCCGGCGCCTCCGGCCAGGGCCGGGTCCTCACCGACGACCTCCTCGCCGACGGCTCCGAGTCGCCCAGCCCATCGGCCTCAGCCTCCGGCGGCACCGAATCCTCCGCGGATCCCTCGCCGTCCGCGCCGGCGGACGACGCACCCGCGCAGGACGCCGGCATTCCGGCCGACGTCCGGAAGAAGCTCGACCAGGCCGACTGCTCCACCGCCGAGGGCCGCGCCGAGGTCGGCCAGGACGCCGCCCGCACCGACGACTCCGACCCCGTCGTCGCCTGTGACGAGTCCGGCCTGTACAAGTACGCGCTCGGCCCCGTCGCCGTCCCCGGCACCGACGTCACCGACGCCGCGGCCGTCTTCGACGACCAGCGCGCCCAGGGCTGGATCGTCACCATGGAGTTCGACAAGGACGGCGCCGAGAAGTTCGCCGACGTCACCGAGGAACTCTCCACCCAGACCGAGCCCCGCAACCAGTTCGCGATCGTGCTGGACGGCGAGGTCGTCTCCGCCCCCCGCGTCTCCGAGCGCCTCGGCGGCGGCAGCGCCGAGATCTCCGGCAGCTTCACCCAGCAGTCCGCCGAGGAACTGGCCAACGTCCTCTCCTACGGCGCCCTGCCGCTGAGCTTCAGCGAGTCCAGCGTCACCACCGTCTCGCCCGCCCTCGGCGACGAGCAGCTCAAGGCCGGTCTGATCGCCGGCGCCATCGGCCTCGCCCTGGTCGTCTTCTACCTGGTGTTCTACTACCGGGGCCTGTCGCTGATCGCCATCCTCAGCCTGATGATCTCGGCCGTCCTGACCTACACGATCATGTCGCTGCTCGGCCCGGCGATCGGCTTCGCCCTGAACCTGCCGGCCGTCTGCGGCGCCATCGTGGCGATCGGCATCACGGCCGACTCGTTCATCGTGTACTTCGAGCGCATCCGGGACGAGATCCGCGAGGGCCGCACCCTGCGCCCCGCCGTCGAACGCGGCTGGCCGCGCGCCCGGCGCACCATCCTCGTCTCCGACTTCGTGTCCTTCCTGGCCGCCGCGGTGCTGTTCATCGTCTCCGTCGGCAAGGTCCAGGGCTTCGCGTTCACCCTCGGCCTCACCACCGCCCTGGACGTCGTGGTGGTGTTCTTCTTCACCAAGCCGCTGATGACCCTCCTGGCCCGCACCGGGTTCTTCTCCAGCGGCCATCCCTGGTCCGGACTCGATCCCAGGCGCCTGGGGGCCAAGCCTCCGCTGCGCCGCGGCCGTCGCCGCCCGACCGCAGCCGTTTCCACCGACCTGAAGGAGGCCTGAGATGTCGCGACTCGGTGACCTCGGCGCCCGGCTCTACCGTGGCGAGGCCGGTTACGACTTCGTCGGCAAGCGGAAGATCTGGTACGGCGTCTCCGTCCTGATCACCATCCTGGCGTTCGCCGGCCTCCTGGTGCGCGGCCTGAACATGGGCATCGAGTTCCAGGGCGGCGCCGTCTTCACCACGCCCAGGACCGACGTCTCCGTCGAGCACGCCCGGGAGAAGGCCGAGGAGGTCTCCGGGCACACCGCCATCGTCCAGGAGCTGGGCGACGGCGTGCTGCGCATCCAGGTCGGCGGGATGGACACCGGGCAGTCCGACCAGGTCCGCGAGGAGCTCGCCGAGGACTTCGGGATGAAGGCCTCGGAGATCAACGCCGAACTGGTGGGCCCGAGCTGGGGCTCCCAGATCGCGAACAAGGCGTGGCAGGGCCTGGGGATCTTCATGATCCTGGTGGTGATCTACCTGGCCATCGCCTTCGAGTGGCGCATGGCCCTGGCCGCGCTGATCGCCCTCGTCCACGACCTCACGATCACCGTCGGCGTGTACGCGCTCGTCGGTTTCGAGGTCACCCCGGGCACCGTCATCGGTCTGCTGACGATCCTCGGCTACTCGCTCTACGACACCGTCGTGGTCTTCGACGGCCTCAAGGAGACGACGAGGAACTACGCCAAGCAGACCCGCCACACCTACGGGGAACTGGCCAACCGCAGCCTCAACGGCACCCTGGTCCGCTCCGTCAACACCTCGGTGGTGGCGCTGCTCCCGGTGGCCGGCCTGCTGTTCATCGGCGGCGGCGTCCTGGGCGCGGGCATGCTCAACGACATCGCCCTGTCGCTGTTCGTCGGCCTGAGCGCCGGCGCGTACTCCTCGATCGTGATCGCCACGCCGCTGGTGGCCGACTTCAAGATGCGCGAGCCGGAGATCCGGGCGCACGACAAGCGGGTGCTGGCCAAGCGCGCCAAGGACGCCGAGGCCGGGAACACCGGCGCGGACGGCGCGGACGGCGCGGACGGCGAAGGCGGAGAGGACGACGAGACGCCGGCCGTCGCCCCGGCGGCGGCCGGAGCGGTCGGCGCCCCCCGCTCGGCGGAGTCCCGGGGGCGGGGACGGGGCCGCCCCTCCGGGCGTCGGCGGTAGGGTGATCCGGTGACCTCCGTGACTCCCTACTCCGACGAACTGCGCAGTCTGTTGCTCAGCCGGATCCGCGACGTGCCCGACTACCCCAAGCCGGGTGTGCTGTTCAAGGACATCACCCCGCTGCTGGCGGATCCGGAGGCGTTCGGCGCGCTCACCGACGTGCTGGCCGAGCTGTGCCGGGAACGCGGAGCCACCAAGGTGGTGGGCCTGGAGGCACGCGGCTTCATCCTCGCCGCCCCGGTGGCGGTGCGGGCGGGCGTCGGCTTCGTCCCCGTGCGCAAGGCGGGCAAGCTGCCCGGCGCCACCCTGTCGCAGGCGTACGAGCTGGAGTACGGCAGCGCCGAGATCGAGATCCACGCCGAGGACCTCACCCCCGAGGACCGGGTGCTGGTGATCGACGACGTGCTGGCCACCGGCGGCACCGCCGAGGCGTCGCTGCGCCTCATCCGCCGCTCCGGGGCGCGGGTCGCGGGGGTGGCCGTCCTGATGGAGCTGAGCTTCCTGCCGGGCCGGATCCGGCTGGAGCCCACCCTGGAGGGCGCCCCGTTGGACGTCCTGATCACCGTCTGAGAACAGCCGGTCGCGGCACCCGCACGGAGCGTGACCGACCCCGCGCGAGGGGGCCGTTCGGAGCAGTCCGGACGGCCCCCTCCGTCGCGTCGGGCCCTCGGCCGTGGCACCCTCGATCGCGTTCCCCGGTACGACGTCCGGCCCGTTCCGGGGCCGAGGTCGATACCATGGCAGTCCGGCCACTGCCCGGCCGGAACCTCCCTCCTCCCCCGCCACCGGCGAGGAGGGGCCCACCGAGGAGTTGCCCTTGCCAGACGAGGCCCAGCCGCTCACCACAGCGCAGCACCAGGACGCCAGGCCGGCGAAGCCCTCCAAGGCGAACGGCACGGCCGCCGGAGCGAACGGCGGCGCTCCGAAGCCGCAGTCGTCCGCCGCGGCGCCGAGCCGTGCGGGCGCGTCCTCGTCCACGAGCGGAAAGCGCGCCGACTCCGGGTCGCGCGACCGGAGCCCGACCCCGCGTGCCATCTCGGGCGTCTCCGGACGCTCGGGCTCCTCCAACCGCGTCCGCGCCCGGCTCGCCCGACTGGGCGTCCAGCGCTCCAGCCCGTACAACCCCGTCCTGGAGCCGCTGCTGCGGATCGTGCGGAGCAACGATCCCAAGGCCGACACCGCCACCCTGCGTCAGATCGAGCGCGCCTACCAGGTCGCCGAGCGCTGGCACCGCGGCCAGAAGCGCAAGAGCGGCGACCCGTACATCACCCATCCGCTGGCCGTCACCACCATCCTCGCCGAGCTGGGCATGGACCCGGCCACGCTGATGGCCGGCCTGCTCCACGACACGGTCGAGGACACCGAGTACGGCCTGGACACCCTGCGCCGCGACTTCGGCGACCAGGTGGCCCTCCTCGTCGACGGCGTCACCAAGCTGGACAAGGTCAAGTTCGGCGAGGCCGCCCAGGCCGAGACGGTCCGCAAGATGGTCGTCGCCATGGCCAAGGACCCGCGCGTGCTGGTCATCAAGCTGGCCGACCGCCTGCACAACATGCGCACCATGCGCTACCTCAAGCGGGAGAAGCAGGAGCAGAAGGCCCGCGAGACCCTGGAGATCTACGCGCCCCTCGCCCACCGCCTGGGCATGAACACCATCAAGTGGGAGCTGGAGGACCTCGCCTTCGCGATCCTCTACCCCAAGATGTACGACGAGATCGTCCGGCTGGTGGCCGAACGGGCGCCCAAGCGGGACGAGTACCTGGCGAAGGTCATCGACGAGGTGCAGGCCGACCTGCGCGGCGCCCGCATCAAGGCCACCGTCACCGGCCGCCCCAAGCACTACTACAGCGTCTACCAGAAGATGATCGTGCGGGGCCGCGACTTCGCCGAGATCTACGACCTGGTGGGCATCCGCGTCCTGGTCGACACCGTCCGCGACTGCTACGCGGCGCTGGGGACCGTCCACGCCCGGTGGAACCCGGTGCCGGGGCGGTTCAAGGACTACATCGCGATGCCCAAGTTCAACATGTACCAGTCGTTGCACACGACGGTCATCGGGCCCGGCGGCAAACCGGTCGAGCTGCAGATCCGCACCTACGACATGCACCGCCGCGCCGAGTACGGCATCGCCGCCCACTGGAAGTACAAGCAGGACGCCGTGGCCGGCGCCTCCAAGGTCCGCACCGACGCGCCCGCGAAGAAGGGCGGCGACGCCGTCAACGACATGGCGTGGCTGCGGCAGTTGCTGGACTGGCAGAAGGAGACCGAGGACCCGGGCGAGTTCCTGGAGTCGCTGCGCTTCGACCTCTCCCGCAACGAGGTCTTCGTCTTCACGCCCAAGGGCGACGTCATAGCGCTTCCGGCGGGCGCCACCCCCGTGGACTTCGCCTACGCGGTCCACACCGAGGTCGGCCACCGCACCATCGGCGCGCGCGTCAACGGGCGGCTCGTCCCGCTGGAGTCCACGCTCGACAACGGCGACCTGGTGGAGGTCTTCACCTCCAAGTCGACCGGCGCCGGCCCGTCCCGCGACTGGCTGAGCTTCGTCAAGTCGCCCAGGGCCCGCAACAAGATCCGCGCCTGGTTCTCCAAGGAGCGCCGCGAGGAGGCCATCGAGCAGGGCAAGGACGCCATCGTGCGGGCCATGCGCAAGCAGAACCTGCCGATCCAGCGCATCCTGACCGGCGATTCCCTGGTCACCCTCGCGCACGAGATGCGCTACCCCGACATCTCGGCGCTCTACGCCGCGATCGGCGAGGGGCACGTCTCCGCGCAGAACGTCGTCCAGAAGCTCATCCAGGCCATCGGCGGCGAGGAGGCGGCCAACGAGGACCTCGCCGAGACCTCCCCGCCCCTGCGCCGGCGCTCCAAGCGGCGCACCGGCGCCGACCCGGGCGTGGTGGTCAAGGGCGTGGACGACGTGTGGGTCAAGCTGGCCCGCTGCTGCACGCCCGTGCCCGGCGACCCGATCATCGGCTTCGTCACCCGTGGCAACGGGGTGTCCGTCCACCGCGCCGACTGCGTCAACGTCGACTCGCTCTCCCGCGAACCGGAGCGCATCCTCGACGTCGAGTGGGCGCCGACCCAGTCCTCCGTCTTCCTGGTCGCCATCCAGGTCGAGGCGCTGGACCGTTCCCGGCTGCTGTCGGACGTCACCCGCGTGCTCTCCGACCAGCACGTCAACATCCTCTCCGCGGCCGTCCAGACCTCCCGGGACCGGGTGGCCACCTCCCGCTTCACCTTCGAGATGGGCGACCCCAAGCACCTGGGGCACGTGCTGAAGGCGGTGCGCGGGGTGGAGGGCGTCTACGACGTGTACCGCGTCACCTCGGCCCGCCGGTCGTAGACCGCCGGCCGCGAACGACGGGAGGGCCCCGGCACCGTCACGGCGCCGGGGCCCTCCCGTGCGGTCCTGCCGCGGTTCGGCCGGAATCAGCCGGTGAACTCCCGCAGGCCCTTGAGGGCCTGGTCCAGCAGGGCCTGGCGGCCCTCCAGCTCCTTCTCCAGCTTCTCCGCCTTGGCGGTGTTGCCCGCCTCGCGCGCCTTGGCGATCTGCGCGCGGAGCTTGTCCACCGCGTCCTGCAACTGGCCGGTCAGCCCCTCGGCCCGCGCCCGGACCTCGGGGTTGGTGCGGCGCCACTCGGCCTCCTCGGCCTCCTGGATGGCCCGCTCCACCGCGTGCATCCGGCCCTCGATCCGCGCCCGGGCGTCCCGCGGCACGTGGCCGATGGCGTCCCAGCGCTCGTTGATGGCGCGGAAGGCGGCCCGGGCCGCCTTGAGGTCGGTGATCGGGAGCAGCTTCTCCGCCTCGGCGGCCAGCTCCTCCTTGCGGGTCAGGTTCTCCCGCTGCTCGGCGTCCCGCTCGGCGAACGCCTCGCCGCGGGCGGCGAAGAACACGTCCTGGGCACCGCGGAAGCGCTGCCACAGATCGTCCTCGTACTCGCGCTGGGCCCGGCCGGCGGCCTTCCACTCCTGCATCAGCTCGCGGTACCGCGCGGCCGTCGGACCCCAGTCCGTCGAACCGGAGAGCGCCTCGGCCTCGGCGACCAGCTTCTCCTTGCGGCGCCGGGCCTCCTCGCGCTGGGCGTCCAGCGACGCGAAGTGCGCCTTGCGCCGCTTGGAGAAGGCCGAGCGGGCGTGCGAGAAGCGGTGCCACAGCTCGTCGTCGGACTTGCGGTCGAGCCGGGGCAGGCCCTTCCAGATGTCCACCAGGGCGCGCAGCCGTTCCCCGGCCGTCCGCCACTGGTCGCTCCGGGCCAGCTCCTCGGCCTCGGCGACCAGCTCCTCCTTGGCCCTGCGGGCCTCCTCGGCCTGCCGGGCCCTGGCCGCCTTGCGTTCCTCCTTGCGGGCCTCGATCAGCTCGGTGAGCTGGTCCAGCCGCCTGCTCAGCGCCTCCAGGTCGCCCACCGCGTGCGCCTCGTCGACCTGCGCGCGCAGGTGCTCGACGGCCGTCAGCGCGTCCTTGGCGGACAGGTCGGTGGTCTTCACCCGGCGCTCAAGGAGGTCGATCTCCACGACCAGGCCGTCGTACTTGCGCTCGAAGTAGGCGAGGGCCTCCTCGGGGGAGCCGGCCTGCCACGATCCGACGACCCTCTCGCCGTCGGCGGTACGCACGTACACGGTCCCCGTCTCGTCGACGCGGCCCCACGGGTCGCTGCTCACAGCGCCTCCTCCACATGACGCCGACGGGAGGGCGTGCCTCCCGGGCGTCGTCCACAGTTGTCATCCGGCCGACAGTTGGATTTGACCGGTCGGACCAGGTTCGGCTGGTCGGACCAGGGGTTTTGCCGGGCCGTCGGCGCAGGCACCCTACCAACGCCCAACATAGGCGACCGGTGCCCGCGCTGTCCGCATTCCGCGCGGCCGAAATCGCGGGCTCACGTGGCCGTCGTCCCGACAGTCCCGGCCGTCACTCCTTGCGCACGGTGGCCTTGTCGATCACGACGGTCGCGTTCGGCGGGGTGTTGCCCGTCTGCGGGTCCATCGTGGAGCCGGCCTTGGCGATCTTCTTCAGCACGTCCATGCCCTTGGTGACGGTGCCGAAGGGGGTGTAGTTCGGGGGCAGCTCGCTGTCCTCGTAGACCATGAAGAACTGGCTGCCGTTGGTGTCCGGGCCCGAGTTGGCCATGGCGACCGTGCCCGCGGGGTAGGTGCCGTCCTTGACCTTGGGGTCGTCCAGGTTCTCGTCGTCGAACTTGTAGCCGGGGCCGCCGGTGCCGGTGGCGGTCGGGTCGCCGCACTGCAGGACGTGGATGCCCTCGGTGACCAGGCGGTGGCACTTGGTGTGGTCCAGATAGCCCTCGCCCACCAGGAACTCGAAGGAGTTCACCGTGCGCGGCGCCTTGGCGGCGGCCATCTCGATCTCGATGTCGCCGCAGGTGGTCTCCAGCTCCATCGTGTAGGTGGCCGAGGTGTCGATCGACATCTTCGGCTCCTTCTTCCACTGCTTGTCGCCCGGCTCGCCCTTCGCCGGCTTCTCGCAGGGGTCCGGGGCCTTGCTGGTCGCCGTGGGCGAGGGCTCCGTCGCCGCGTTGTCCGATTCCTTCTTGTCGTCCGCCGCCAGTCCGCCGGCGGCGGCGTAGACGCCGCCGGCCGCCAGCACCAGGGCCAGGCCGCCCGCTATGCCCGCGTTGCGGATCCGAGCTCTGCGCCGTGCTTCGGCCCGCCGCTGCTGCTGCCGCAGGTACTTCTCGCGGGCGAGCTGCTTGCGCCGCTGCTCACTGCTGACCACGGGTCGTCTCCTTCGAGTGCTTCCAGGCGTGCGTACGCACATGTGTGCCACAGCTTGGGCCGTACCGTATACGGGATGTGGGTTCGCGGCCTCCGTCCCGCCGCCGGTAGGCTCTATGACCGCCGGTTTTCCACCGGCACGTACGGCCGCAACCTCCCTGACGGACGACTGAAGGACGATCGTGCTCATTGCCGGGTTCCCCGCCGGGGCCTGGGGGACCAATTGTTATCTGGTCGCCCCCGCCGCCGGTGAGGAGTGCGTGATCATCGACCCGGGCCACCAGGCCGCCGAGGGCGTCGAGGAGGCCATCGCCAGACACCGGCTCAAGCCCGTCGCCGTCCTCCTCACCCACGGCCACATCGACCACGTCGCCTCCGTGGTCCCGGTGTGCGGCGCGCACGACGTGCCCGCCTGGATCCACCCCGAGGACCGGGAGATGATGAGCGATCCCGAGAAGTGGCTCGGCCGTTCCATAGGGCAGCCGCTGCTGGGCGAGATCACGGTCGGAGAGCCGGACGACGTCCAGGAGCTGACGGACGGGGCCTCGCTCTCCCTCGCGGGTCTGGAGCTGACCGTCGCGCACGCGCCGGGCCATACCAGGGGGTCGGTGACCTTCCGGCTGCCCGAGCAGGCCGACATCCCGCCGGTGCTGTTCTCGGGCGACCTGCTGTTCGCCGGCTCCATCGGACGCACCGACCTGCCCGGCGGCGACCACGCCGAGATCCTGAGGTCGCTGGCACGCGTGTGCCTGCCCCTGGACGACTCGACCGTGGTGCTGTCCGGCCACGGCCCCCAGACCACCATCGGCCGCGAGCGCGCCACCAACCCGTTCCTGCGGGAGGTGGCCGCCGGCCGGTCCCGAACGGGAGGCGGCACCGCCGCCCCGCGACGAGGAATGTGACGACGCAGAACGTGAGCACCTTCTCCGCCCCCAGGGGCACCTACGACCTGCTCCCCCCGGAGTCCGCCGACTACCTGGCGGTACGGGAGGCGATCGCCGCGCCGCTCAAGCGCGCCGGCTACGGCTACATCGAGACCCCCGGTTTCGAGAACGTGGAACTGTTCGCCCGCGGCGTGGGCGAGTCCACGGACATCGTGACCAAGGAGATGTACACCCTCACCACCAAGGGCGGCAGCAGGCTGGCGCTGCGGCCCGAGGGCACCGCGCCGGTCGTCCGCGCGGTCCTGGAGCACAACCTGCACCGCGGGGCCCTGCCGATCAAGGTCTGGTACTCCGGCTCGCAGTACCGCTACGAGCGCCCCCAGGCCGGGCGCTACCGGCACTTCTCCCAGGTCGGCGCCGAGGCGCTGGGCGCCGAGGACCCGGCCCTGGACGCCGAGCTGATCATCCTGGCCGCGGACGCGTACCGCTCGCTGGGCCTGAAGGACTTCCGGCTGCTGCTGAACTCCCTCGGCGACCGCGAGTGCCGCCCCGCCTACCGCGCCCGGCTCCAGGAGTTCCTGCGCGGGCTGGACCTGGACGAGGACACCCGCGCCCGGATCGAGATCAACCCGCTGCGGGTGCTGGACGACAAGCGCGAGTCCGTCCAGAAGCAGCTCACCGGCGCCCCGATGATGCGCGACCACCTGTGCGAGGCGTGCAAGGAGTACCACGAGCAGGTGCGCGAGCTGCTGACGGCGGCCGGGGTGGCGTTCGTCGACGACGAGAAGCTGGTGCGCGGCCTGGACTACTACACCCGCACCACCTTCGAGTTCGTCCACGACGGGCTCGGCTCGCAGTCCGCGGTCGGCGGCGGCGGCCGGTACGACGGCCTGTCGGAGATGCTCGGCGGGCCCCCGCTGCCCTCGGTGGGCTGGGCGCTGGGCGTGGACCGCACGGTGCTGGCCCTGCGGGCCGAGGGCGTGGAGCTTCCCGAGCCCTCGCGCACGCGGGTGTTCGCCGTCCCGCTGGGCGAGCAGGCGCGGCGGACGCTGTTCGGCCTCGTCACCGAGTTGCGCCGGCAGGGGGTCGCGACGGACTTCGCGTACGGCGGCAAGGGCCTGAAGAACGCCATGAAGTCGGCCAACCGCTCCGGCGCGGCCTACGCCCTGGTGGCGGGGGAGCGGGACCTGGCCGAGGGCGTCGTCCAGGTCAAGGACCTCGACAGCGGCGAGCAGACCCCGGTGCCGCTGGACGGTGTGGTGGAGGAACTGCGACGGAAGCTCGCCCGAGTCGTTGAGCGTTGTGCAGAATGAAAGCCCCGCCTGAGACGACAGGATGACCTCCATGACGACGACCACGGCACCACGAGAAGACCTGGCCCGTACCGACGACAGGCCCGTGAACGGTGGTGCCGTGGGCGCCGGTCGCGCCTACGCCCTGCTGCTGGTGATCACCGGTCTGGCCGGAGTGCTCGCCTCGTGGGTGATCACGGTCGACAAGTACCGGCTGCTGGAGGCGGAGATCTCCGGCGACACGCTGAACATGGCGTGCGACCTGAACCCGATCGTCTCCTGCGGCAACGTGATGGAGAGCGCGCAGGCCGAGGCGTTCGGCTTCCCCAACCCGGTGCTCGGCCTGGTCACCTACGGGATCGTCGTCTGCGTCGGGATGAGCCTGCTGGCCGGGGCGAGCTTCCCCCGCTGGTACTGGCTCACCATGAACGCCGGCATGCTCTTCGGCGTCGGCTTCTGCACCTGGCTGATGTACCAGTCGCTGTACAACATCGGCGCGCTGTGCCTGTGGTGCAACCTGGCCTGGGTCGCCACGCTGCTGATGTTCTGGTACACGACGTTCCGCAACGTCCGCAACGGCTTCCTGCCCGCCCCGGCCTGGCTGCGCAACGGGGTGGCGGAGTTCCACTGGGTGGTCCCGGTGGTGCACATCGGCATCATCGGCATGCTGATCCTGACCCGCTGGTGGGACTTCTGGACCAGGTGACCGACCGGCCGCACGACGCACGGCACGACGGGCCGTCCCGCACCGCGGGGCGGCCCGTCGCCGTCGGCGGGGGCACTGTCGGCGGGGTGGCTTAGGGTTTCGTTCCGTGGAAGACGATCTGTTCACCGCCGCCGCAGAGGAACGCCGGGAGAAGGACCCCGCCGGCCGCCCGCTGGCGGTCCGGATGCGCCCGCGCACCCTGGACGAGGTCGTCGGCCAGCGGCACCTGCTGCGTCCCGGTTCCCCGCTGCGCCGGCTGGTCGGCGAGGGCGGGAAGGGGCCGGTGGGGCCCTCGTCGGTGATCCTGTGGGGGCCGCCCGGCACCGGCAAGACGACCCTGGCGTACGTCGTCAGCCGGGCCACCGACAAGCGCTTCACGGAGCTGTCGGCGATCACCGCCGGGGTGAAGGAGGTCCGGGCCGTGATCGACGGCGCCCGCCGCTCCTCGGGCGCCTACGGCAAGGAGACGGTGCTGTTCCTGGACGAGATCCACCGGTTCAGCAAGGCGCAGCAGGACTCCCTGCTGCCGGCCGTGGAGAACCGCTGGGTCACCCTCATCGCGGCGACGACGGAGAACCCGTACTTCTCGGTGATCTCCCCGCTGCTGTCCCGCTCGCTGCTGCTCACCCTGGAGCCGCTGACCGACGACGACCTGCGGGGGCTGCTGCGCCGCGCGGTCGCCGACGAACGCGGGCTGGGCGGCGCGGTGACGCTGCCCGAGGACGCCGAGGCGCACCTGCTGCGGATCGCCGGCGGCGACGCGCGCCGGGCGCTCACCGCGCTGGAGGCGGGCGCGGGCGCGGCCCTGGCCAAGGGCGAGGAGACGATCACCCTGGCGACGCTGGAGGAGGCCGTCGACCGGGCGGCGGTCACGTACGACCGCGACGGCGACCAGCACTACGACGTGGCCAGCGCGCTCATCAAGTCCATCCGCGGCTCGGACGTGGACGCGGCGCTGCACTACCTGGCGCGGATGATCGAGGCGGGGGAGGACCCGAGGTTCATCGCCCGGCGGCTGATGATCTCCGCGAGCGAGGACATCGGCATGGCCGACCCCACGGCGCTGCAGACGGCCGTGGCCGCCGCGCAGGCGGTGGCGATGATCGGCTTCCCCGAGGCGCGGATCACCCTCGCCCAGGCGACCATCGCCCTGGCCCTCGCGCCGAAGTCCAACGCCGCCTACCTGGCGATCGACGCGGCCCTGGCGGACGTGCGGGCGGGGCTGGCCGGCCCCGTGCCGCGGCACCTGCGCGACAGCCACTACCAGGGCGCGAGGAAGATGGGCCACGGCGAGGGCTACCGGTACCCGCACGACGTGCCGGGCGGTATCGCCGCGCAGCAGTACGCCCCGGACGGCGTCCACGGCAAGCGCTACTACGAGCCCACGCGGTACGGCGCCGAGGCCCGGTACGCCGAGGTGGCGGAGCGGGTGCGGGCCAGGCTGCGGGGGGAGGGCGCGCCGCGGGAGGAACCGAGGGGGGAGTCGAGGGGAGGGTAGGCCCGTCACTCCGGGTCCGCCTCGGACGCCGTGTCGGACGCCGTGTCGAACGCCGCCTCGGACGCCGCTTCGAACAGGGCGCGCACGGCCCGTTGTGCCTCCCGGAGGTTCCGCACCGGGTGGGGGAAGTCGAAGCGGGCGTCGAAGCCGTGGCCGTCCGCCCAGAACCGCACCCGCATCCCGAACCGGTCCAGCGCCAGCGGCACCACCCTCTCCCGGCCGCTCTCCCGGTCGCCGGCGGCGCAGGCCCGCTCGTGCCCTTCCAGCAGGGCGCACAGCCCGCGCAGCAGGTCGTCGTGGGCGGCGGCGAGGTGCTGGAGGACCTCGGTCTCGTGGTGGGCCAGCGGGTCGGGGGCGGCGGCCGCGAACTCCTCGGGCTCGACGCGGTCCGTGCCCCACAGGTCCTCGATCCGGCCCTCGCCGACCTCCAGCCGCAGCGGCGTCCACGCGTCGCCCGGGAACGGGCCGCTCGGGTGCCGCTCGGCGAGCAGCGCGGCGCAGGCGGCCCGCTCGGCGTCCGGCACGGGGGCGAGCCAGCCCGCCAGCCGAGCCCGGCCGCGGATGCGGTGGGGGACGGCGACGGGGGCCACGTCGGTGATCTCCACCACAGCGGCGAGGTCGTCGTCCCGGGCGTGCGCGGTGGCCCGGGCGGCCGGCGAACCGGCCGCGACCAGGACAATCACGTCCCCCCGAGGGGTGACGACGCGGGCTTCGGCGGCTCCCTGCCCGGGATCGCGGAGTTCGATTCCCGGAATGACCAGGGCGGCCGAGGCGTTCGCCTCGACGAGGGTACGCAACCGCTCGGCGGCGCTCGGTCGCCGGACGTCCGATTCCTCCTCGGGACGCGGCTGACCCCTTTCCACGCTCCTCGCGCCTTCGGTGCCGTCCGTGCGGTCGGTGCCGTGCGCGGAACCGGCGCCGGACAGGGGACTCCCAGGTCGAAACATGCGTTCTCCTCCGCTAAGGTAAGGCTCACCTAAGTTACACGGAGGTCCGTTCAACGTGAACCAGTCGCGTCCCAAGGTCAAGAAGTCGCGCGCGCTCGGCATCGCGCTGACCCCGAAGGCGGTCAAGTACTTCGAGCAGCGCCCCTACCCGCCGGGTCAGCACGGCCGGGGCCGCAAGCAGAACAGCGACTACAAGGTTCGGCTGCTGGAGAAGCAGCGGCTGCGCGCCCAGTACGACATCAGCGAGCGCCAGATGGCGCGCGCCTACGAGCGCGCCCGGAAGGTCGAGGGCAAGACCGGCGAGGCGCTCATCGTCGAGCTGGAGCGCCGGCTCGACGCGCTCGTGCTCCGCTCCGGGCTCGCCCGCACCATCTACCAGGCCCGGCAGATGGTCGTGCACGGCCACATCGAGGTCAACGGCCGCAAGGTCGACAAGCCCTCCTTCCGGGTCCGCCCGGGCGACGTGGTCATGGTCCGCGAGCGCAGCCGCGACAAGCACCCCTTCCAGGTGGCCCGCGAGGGCGGTTACGCGACCGACGGCGAGACCCCGCGCTACCTGGAGGTCAACCTCCAGGCGCTGGCGTTCCGCCTGGACCGCGACCCCAACCGCAAGGAGATCCCGGTCCTCTGCGACGAGCAGCTCGTCGTCGAGTACTACGCCCGCTGACGCCCACCGAGCGTCGCCCGCGCGCCCGGGCCTCCCGGTTTCCGGCCCTCCCTCCGCCCTTCCGCGGAGGGAGGGCCGCCGCGTGTGCGCACCGCCGTGCCGGGGAGAATTGCCGGGGAGAATGCGGTACAGGCGAGGTGTTCCGGCGCGATAAGGTCGGTATCCGCCGTCGCACCCGTGGGATCGGTGGGCGCAGGTCCCTTCACGAGCCACGGCGCGGCGGCCGACCCCCATACATCCGAGGGAAGCGGTGCAGCGTGTCCGGTGGAGAGGTGGCCGGCCTCCTGGTGGCCGTCTTCTGGGCGATCCTGGTGTCGTTCCTCGCCGTGGTGCTGGTGAGGCTCGCGCAGACGCTCAAGGCGGCGACCAAACTGGTGACGGGCGTGACGGAGCAGGCGGTCCCCCTTCTCACCGAGGCGTCCGAGACCGTCCGCTCGGCACAGAGCCAGCTCAGCCGGGTGGACGCCATCGCGGCCGACGTCCAGGAGGTGACCGCCAACGCCTCGGCGCTCTCCTCCACCGTCTCCACCGCCTTCGGCGGCCCGCTGGTGAAGGTCGCCGCGTTCGGCTACGGCGTACGCCGCGCCCTCGGTCGCAGGAACAGCCCGCCGCGGCCCCGGCGCACCGTCGTCGTGGGTCGGTCCGTCCCGGCGGCGCGCCGGGCGGGCCGCACGCGCCGCGACGGACGCGACGGAGAGGACTGAGCCCACCGTGTTCCGCCGCGCCTTCTGGTTCGGAGCCGGCGCCGCCGCCGGCGTCTGGGCCACCACCAAGGTCAACCGCAAGCTGCGCAGCCTCACGCCCGAAAGCCTCGCCGCCAGGGCGGCCGACCAGGCCGTGGCGGCCGGGTACCGGCTGAGGGACTTCGCGCTCGACGTCCGCGCCGGAATGGCGCAGCGGGAGACCGAGTTGAACGAGGCACTGGGGCTGACGACACCCGTCGACCCCGCCCCCGACCACCCCGAGCTCCCCACGCGGGGAACGCCCCGGCCTCTGCCCGGCGGCCCCCGCCGCGGACTCGGCACCACCCACCCGTACGACCGGAATGAGGACCACTGATGGAGTCGGCTGAAATCCGCCGCCGCTGGCTGCGCTTCTTCGAGGAGCGGGGGCACACCGTCGTGCCGTCGGCGTCGCTGATCGCGGACGACCCGACGCTGCTGCTGGTCAACGCGGGCATGGTGCCCTTCAAGCCGTACTTCCTGGGGGAGGCCACCCCGCCGTACAAGCGCGCCACCAGCGTGCAGAAGTGCGTGCGCACCCCGGACATCGAGGAGGTCGGCAAGACCACCCGGCACGGCACCTTCTTCCAGATGTGCGGCAACTTCTCCTTCGGCGACTACTTCAAGGAGGGCGCCGCCGAGCTCGCCTGGGAGCTGCTCACCACGCCGCAGGACAAGGGCGGCTACGGCCTGGACCCGGAGAGGCTGTGGATCACCGTCTACGAGGAGGACGACGAGGCCGAGCGCATCTGGCGCGAGGTCGTCGGCGTCCCCGCGGAGCGGATCCAGCGCCTGGGCAAGAAGGAGAACTACTGGGACATGGGCGTGCCCGGTCCCTGCGGTCCCTGCTCCGAGATCAACTACGACCGCGGCCCCGAGTTCGGTGTCGAGGGCGGCCCGGCCGTCAACGACGAGCGCTACGTGGAGATCTGGAACCTGGTCTTCATGCAGTACGAGCGCGGGCCGGGCGAGGGCAAGGACTACCCGATCCTCGGCGAGCTGCCCAGCAAGAACATCGACACCGGCCTCGGACTGGAGCGCCTGGCGATGATCCTGCAGGGCGTGCACAACATGTACGAGACCGACACCCTGCGCGCCGTCATCGACAAGGCCGGCGCGCTGACCGGCGTGCGCTACGGCGACGCCGAGGACAGCGACGTCTCGCTGCGCGTGGTCGCCGACCACCTGCGCACCTCCGTGATGCTCATCGGCGACGGCGTCACCCCCGGCAACGAGGGCCGCGGCTACGTGCTGCGCCGCATCATGCGCCGCGCCATCCGCAACATGCGCATCCTGGGCGCCGACAAGCCGGTCGTCGGCGAGCTGGTCGACGTCGTGATCTCCATGATGGGACAGCAGTACCCCGAGCTGATCACCGACCGGCAGCGCATCGAGACCGTCGCGCTCGCCGAGGAGGCCGCCTTCCTCAAGACCCTCAAGGCCGGCACCAACATCCTCGACGCCGCCGTCACCGAGACCAAGGCCGCCGGCGGCAGCGTCCTGCCCGGCGACAAGGCGTTCCTGCTCCACGACACCTGGGGCTTCCCCATCGACCTCACCCTGGAGATGGCCGCCGAGCAGGGCCTGTCCGTGGACGAGGAGGGCTTCCGCCGCCTGATGCGGGAGCAGCGGGAGCGCGCCAAGGCCGACGCCCGGGCCAAGAAGACCGGCCACGCCGACCTGACCGCCTACCGCGAGGTCGCCGACACCGCCGGGTCCACCGTCTTCACCGGCTACACCGACACCGAGGGCGAGGCCAGCGTCGTCGGCCTGCTCGTCAACGGCCTGCCCTCGCCGGCCGCCTCCGAGGGCGACGACGTCGAGGTCGTGCTCGACCGCACCCCGTTCTACGCCGAGGGCGGCGGCCAGCAGCCCGACACCGGCCGCATCCGTCTGGACAACGGCGCCGTCGTCGAGGTCCGCGACGTCCAGCAGCCGGTGCCCGGCGTCACCGTCCACAAGGGGACCGTCCAGGTCGGCGAGGTCACCGTCGGCGCCTCGGCCTACGCCGCCATCGACGTGGGGCGCCGCCGGGCCATCGCCCGCGCCCACAGCGCCACCCACCTCACCCACCAGGCGCTGCGCGACGCGCTGGGCCCGACGGCCGCCCAGGCCGGCTCCGAGAACGCCCCCGGCCGCTTCCGCTTCGACTTCGGCTCGCCGACCGCCGTGCCCGGCACGGTCCTGAACGACGTCGAGCAGAAGATCAACGAGGTTCTCGCCCGCGAACTCGACGTCACCGCCGAGGTGATGAGCATGGAGGAGGCCAAGAAGCAGGGCGCCATCGCCGAGTTCGGCGAGAAGTACGGCGACCGGGTGCGCGTGGTGACCATCGGCGACTTCTCCAAGGAGCTGTGCGGCGGCACCCACGTGCACAACACCGCCCAGCTCGGTCTGGTGAAGCTGCTGGGCGAGTCCTCCATCGGCTCCGGCGTGCGCCGCGTGGAGGCCCTGGTGGGCGTGGACGCCTACAACTTCCTCGCCCGCGAGCACACGGTGGTCTCCCAGCTCACCGACCTGCTCAAGGGCCGTCCGGAGGAGCTGCCGGAGAAGATCTCCGGGATGCTCGCCAAGCTCAAGGACGCCGAGAAGGAGATCGAGCGCTTCCGCGCCGAGAAGGTCCTCGCCGCCGCCGCGGGACTGGCCTCCTCCGCCCGGGACGTGGAGGGCGTGGCCTTCGTCGGAGGCCGGGTGCCCGACGGCACCACCGCCGACGACCTGCGCAAGCTCGTCCTCGACGTGCGCGGCCGCATCCAGGGCGGACGCCCGGCCGTGGTGGCCCTGTTCACGGTGGCGAACGGCCGCCCGCTGACCGTCATCGCCACCAACGACGCCGCCCGCGACCGCGGGCTGAGGGCCGGCGACCTGGTCCGCGTCGCCGCCAAGACCCTCGGCGGCGGAGGCGGCGGCAAGCCGGACGTCGCCCAGGGCGGCGGTCAGAACCCGGAGGCGATCGAGGAGGCCGTCGCCGCCGTCGAGCGCCTGGTGGCCGACTCCTCGGCGGCCGCCTGATGCGACGCGGCAGGCGGCTCGCCGTCGACGTCGGGGACGCCCGGATCGGGGTCGCGAGCTGCGACCCCGACGGGCTCCTGGCCACCCCCGTGGAGACCGTGCCGGGACGCGACGTCCCGGCCGCCCGCCGGCGGCTGGCCGAACTCGTCGCCGAGTACGAGCCCCTGGAGGTCGTGGTCGGGCTCCCGCGCTCCCTCAACGGACGCGAGGGCCCGGCCGCGGCCCGGGCGAGGGCCTTCGCGCGGGCGCTGGCCGGGGACATCGCCCCCGTGACCGTGCGTCTGGTGGACGAGCGGATGAGCACCGTCACCGCGGCCCGGTCGATGCGGGACTCGGGCGTGTCGTCGAAGAAGGGCCGGAGCCGCATCGACCAGGCGGCGGCCGTGGTCATCCTCCAGAGCGCCCTGGAGACCGAGCGGGTGTCGGGTGAGGCCCCGGGTGAGTGCGTCGAGGCGGCGTCCTGATCGCGGTACGGTAACGTTCCGCCCGGACGGCGCTGTTCGAATACCAGCCGTACGGCAGACGGTGTTTCGGACACCAGTGTCCGTGTGTAGGACCACCGGCTGCCGCCTCGCGGCTCTAGGGGATCGATGACTGAGTATGGCCGGGGCCCCGGCTCCGAACCGTGGCACCCCGACGACCCTCTCTACGGGGATCGGGGATGGAACGGTGCCCAGCACGGAGGCTGGGACCCGTACGCCGGACAGCAGCAGTACCAGCCCCAGCAGGCTCGGCACTCCCACGACCCCCTGACGGCCCCCTACGGGGAGCAGGGCTGGGACACCCAGGGCGACACCCAGGGCGGTGGACAGCCGTACGGCCGGCAGCCCGACCCCTACGGCGGGCAGCAGGGTGATCCGTACGGCGGTCACCACCACTACCAGCAGCAGCACGGCGACCCCTACGGCGGGCAGGGCTGGGACACCCAGGGCGGCGGGCGGTACCAGGACCACCACGGCGCCCAGGACCCCTACGGGCAGCAGCACGGCCCCCCGCAGCCGCAGCCCTCGTACGACCAGCAGCCCTCGTACGACCAGCAGTCTCCGTACGAGCAACAGCCCTCGTACGACCAGCAGCCCTCGTACGAACAGCAGCCTCCGTACGAACAGCAGCCTCCGTACGAGCAACAGCCCTCGTACGACCAGCAGCCCTCGTACGAACAGCAGCCCCCGCACGACCAGCGGCAGCACCCGCCGCAGGGCCGGCGCCGCGACGAGCCGGACCCGGGACCCGGCCCCGACGAGGAGACCGGCTGGGACCCCGGCCCGGACCAGGGCGAGCACGCCTTCTTCGCGGACGACGGGGACGGCGACGACGGCCGCGACGGGGACGACGACCGGTCCGGCCGCGGCGGACGCGACCGTCGGGGCCGGGACCGGCGCAGGAACGGCCTCGCCTGCCTCGTCGTCGCCGGCGTCCTGGTGGGCGGCGTCGGCGGCGTGGGCTACTTCGCCTACGACTTCTACCAGAGCCACTTCGCCGCCGCGCCCGATTTCTCCGGAGAGGGCAGCGGCGAGGTCCAGGTGGAGATCCCCGATGGCAGCAGCCTGGCGGAGATGGGAGCCATCCTGGAGAAGGCGGGCGTGGTCAAGAGCCAGGGCGCGTTCATCGAGGCGTCCACCGCCAACACCAAGGCGCAGACCATCCAGGCCGGCGTCTACATGCTCCGCAAGGAGATGTCCGCGGAGTCGGCCATCGAGATGATGCTCGACCCGTCCAGCCAGAACGCCCTCATCATCGCCGAGGGGAAGCGGGCCTCGGAGATCTACGCGCTGATCGACGAGAAGCTCGGCCTGGAGGAGGGCACCACCGCCCGGACCGCCGAGAAGACCGACATCGGCCTGCCCGAGTGGGCCGGGGGCAACCCCGAGGGCTTCCTCTTCCCGGCCAAGTACACGGTGGGGAAGGAGACCAAGCCCGAGGACCTGCTCAGGGAGATGGTCAAGCGGGCCGACCGGGAGTTCGCGAAGGTCGACCTGGAGGGCCATGTGGAGCGGCTCGGCCTGGAGTCCCCGCTGGACGTGCTCACCGTCGCCAGCCTGGTGCAGGCGGAGGGCAAGTACAAACACGACTTCGTGAAGGTCTCCCGCGTCGTCTACAACCGGCTCAAGCTCGACAACACCGAGACCAACGGCTACCTGCAGTTCGACTCCACGTACAACTACGCGAAGAACCAGTACACGCTGGACGTGCCCTCTCCCAGCACCATGGCGAAGTTCGACCACCCGTACAACACCTACGCCAAGAAGGGCCTGCCGCCGGGGCCGATCAACAGCCCGGGCGCGGAGGCGCTCCACGCCGCGGTCGAACCGGCCCGGGGCGACTGGTACTACTTCGTGTCCATCACGGAGGACAACACGGTGTTCTCCCGGACCTACGAGGAACACCAGAAGAACGTGGCGGAGTACGAGAAGGCCCAGCAGTGAGCGGATGAGCGGCGGCGCGGCGCCCGGACGCGAGGCGACCGGGCGGCCGGCCGGACGGCCCTCCGCCACGGCGGGGGCGCGGTTGCGGGTACTGTCCCTTCCCGTGGAGGGCCGAAGGACGCGGCCGGGCACGGACGAGAGGGAGCGCATCGGTGGGCAACGGCATCGCTGGGACCGGGAAGCGGGCGGCGGTCCTCGGATCCCCCATCGCCCACTCGCTCTCCCCGGTGCTCCACCGGGCGGCCTACGAGGCGCTGGGCCTGACCGGCTGGACCTACGACCGCTTCGAGGTGGACGAGAACGGCCTCGCACCCTTCCTGGAGAAGCTGACGGGGAGCGGTGCGAACTGGGCCGGGCTGTCGCTGACCATGCCGCTCAAGCGGGCCGTCATCCCGCTGCTGGACGAGATCGGCGACACCGCGGCGTCGGTCGAGGCCGTCAACACCGTGGTCTTCGGCGAGGACGGCCGCCGGCTGGGCGAGAACACCGACATCCCCGGCATGATCGCCGCCCTGCGCGAACGCGGCGTCGAGAGCGTCCCGCGGGCCGCGGTGCTCGGCGCCGGGGCCACCGCCTCCTCGGCGCTGGCCGCCCTCGCCCGGATCTGCGCCGGCGAGGTCACCGCGTACGTCCGCAGCCGGGCGAGGGCCGAGGAGATGCGCGGCTGGGGCGCGCGGCTGGGCGTGGAGGTGACGGTCGCCGACTGGGCGGACGCGCCCCGGGCGCTGACCGCGCCCCTGGTGATCGCCACCACCCCGGCGGGCGCCACCGACGGCCTGGCGGCGGCCGTGCCCGAGCGGCCCGGCACCCTCTTCGACGTCCTCTACGAACCCTGGCCGACCCCGCTGGCCGCCGCCTGGGCCGCCCGCGGCGGGCGGGTCCTCGGCGGCCTGGACCTCCTGGTGCACCAGGCCGTCCTCCAGGTCGAGACGATGACCGGCCGCGCCCCGGCCCCGCTCGCCGCCATGCGCGCGGCGGGCGAGGCGGCGCTGGCCGCCCGCGCCACCGGGGACACGCCGAGAATGTGAGACGGGCGTCCCGCCTGCTGGACGGGCGGCCGGTCCGGCGCCGCGATCGTGAAAGGATCGGGAGCGAGCACGTACGGGCCTGGACTGAGGAGCACCGTTGAGCAGGTTGCGCTGGCTGACCGCGGGGGAGTCGCACGGCCCCGCACTGGTGGCGACGCTGGAGGGGCTGCCCTACGGCGTGCCGATCACCACCGACATGGTGGCGGACGCACTGGCGCGGCGGCGGCTGGGCTACGGGCGCGGTGCCCGGATGAAGTTCGAGCGCGACGAGGTCACCTTCATCGGCGGCGTCCGGCACGGGCTGACCCTCGGCTCCCCGGTCGCGATCATGATCGGGAACACCGAGTGGCCCAAGTGGGAGAAGGTCATGGCGGCCGACCCGGTGGACCCGGCCGAACTCGCAGACCTGGCCCGCAACGCGCCCCTGACCCGGCCCCGACCCGGCCACGCCGACCTGGCCGGGATGCAGAAGTACGGCGTCCACGACGCCCGCCCGATCCTGGAGCGGGCCTCCGCCCGGGAGACCGCGGCCCGCGTGGCGCTGGGCACGGTGGCGCGCTCCTACCTGAGGGAGACGGCCGGCATCGAGATCGTCAGCCACGTCGTGGAACTGGGCGGCGTGGGGGCCCCTGCCGGCCTGGTGCCGAAGCCCGAGGACGTGGAGCGGCTGGACGCCGACCCGGTGCGCTGCCTGGACGCGGACGCGAGCAAGGCGATGGTCGAGGTGATCGACCAGGCCCACAAGGACGGCGACACCCTCGGCGGCGTCGTCGAGGTCGTCGCCCACGGCGTGCCGGTCGGACTCGGCAGCCACGTGCACTGGGACCGCCGGCTGGACGCCCGGCTGGCCGCGGCGCTGATGGGCATCCAGGCCATCAAGGGCGTGGAGGTCGGCGACGGCTTCGAGCTGGCGCGGGTGCCCGGATCGAAGGCCCACGACGAGATCGTGCCCGGTGAACCGGACACGGCGGCGCGAAGCGCCTCCACTCGGGACGGCGGCGGGCCACGGGTGGGCATCCGCCGCGCCTCGGGACGCTCCGGCGGCACCGAGGGCGGGCTGTCCACCGGGGAGCTGCTGCGGGTCCGGGCGGCGATGAAGCCCATCGCCACCGTGCCGCGCGCCCTGGCCACCGTGGACGTCGCCACCGGCGAGGCCGCCCGCGCCCACCACCAGCGCTCGGACGTGTGCGCGGTCCCGGCGGCGGGGATCGTCGCCGAGGCGATGGTCGCCCTCGTCCTCGCCGACGCGGTCGCCGAGAAGTTCGGCGGCGACAGCGTCACCGAGACCCGCCGCAACGTCACCGGCTACCTCGAGAACCTGGAGATCCGGTGAGCGCCGCCTCGGGCCCGGTCGTGGTCCTGGTGGGCCCGCCCGGCGCGGGCAAGACGACCGTGGGCACCGTGATCGCCCGGCGGCTCGGCGTCGCCCTGCGCGACACCGACGCGGACATCGAGGCCGCCGAGGGCAGGCCGATCCCGGAGATCTTCGTCGAGGACGGCGAGCCCCGCTTCCGCGAGCTGGAGCGACGGGCCGTGCGCGCGGCCCTCACCGAGCACGACGGGGTGGTCTCGCTCGGCGGCGGCGCCGTGCTGGACCCCGGCACCCGCGCCCTGCTCACCGGACTGCCCGTCGTCTTCCTGGACGTGGCGCTCGCCGACGCGATCAGGCGCGTCGGTCTGGACACCCCCCGACCGTTGCTGGCCGTCAACCCCCGCAAGCAGTGGCGCACCCTGATGGAACAGCGCAGGCCCCTGTACACCGAGGTGGCCCGCGCGGTCGTCGGCACGGAGGGCCGCGACCCGGAAGAGGTCGCCCAAGCGGTCCTGGACGCACTCGAGTTGAAGGACGCATGACCACCACACCTCCCACCCGCATCACCGTCGGCGGCAGCCCGGGCACCGCCCCCTACGACGTCCTCGTCGGCCGGCAACTCCTGGGCGAACTGCCGGGCCTGATCGGCACCGACGCCCGCCGCGTCGCCGTGATCCACCCCGAGGCGCTGGCCGAGACCGGCGAGGTCCTCCGCGAGGACCTGGCCGAGCAGGGCTACGAGGCCATCGCCATCCAGGTGCCCAACGCCGAGGAGGCCAAGACCGCCGAGGTCGCCGCGTACTGCTGGAAGGCGCTGGGCACCTCCGGCTTCACCCGCACCGACGTCGTCGTCGGCGTCGGCGGGGGAGCCACCACCGACCTGGCGGGCTTCGTCGCCGCGACCTGGCTGCGCGGGGTGCGCTGGATCGCGGTGCCCACCACCGTGCTGGGCATGGTGGACGCGGCGGTCGGCGGCAAGACCGGCATCAACACCGCCGAGGGCAAGAACCTCGTGGGCGCCTTCCACCCGCCGGCGGGCGTGCTGTGCGACCTGGCCGCGCTGGAGTCCCTGTCGGTCCACGACTACGTCAGCGGCCTCGCCGAGGTCATCAAGGCGGGCTTCATCGCCGACCCGGTGATCCTCGACCTGATCGAGGCCGACCCTGAGGCCGCGCGCGGCCCCGCCGGCCCGCACACCGCCGAGCTGATCGAACGGTCCATCAGGGTCAAGGCCAAGGTGGTCTCCTCGGACCTGAAGGAGTCGGGTCCGCGGGAGATCCTCAACTACGGCCACACCCTCGCCCACGCCATCGAGAAGAACGAGCGCTACAACTGGCGGCACGGCGCCGCGGTCGCCGTCGGCATGGTCTTCGCCGCCGAACTCGGCCGGATCGCGGGCCGGTTGGACGACGCCACCGCCGACCGTCACCGCACGATCCTGACGTCCGTCGGACTGCCCGTCACCTACCGCGGCGACCAGTGGCCCAAGCTGCTGGAGACGATGAAGGTGGACAAGAAGACCCGCGGCGACCGGCTGCGCTTCATCGTCCTGGACGGACTGGCCAAGCCCACCGTCCTGGAGGGGCCGGACCCGGCGATGCTGCTCGCCGCGCACGCGGAGATCGCGGACTGACCGTCGGTCGGCCACCGACCGATCACCACCTTCGAACACACGGGCACTCCTCCGCTTCCCCGGCCGTTCACACAGAGTCGGCCGGGGAAGGTACCGTTCGGTACCGGACAGACGGTGACACCCGGCCAGGCCCGACCGGGCCCGCGCGGGACACCTGTACGGAAACGGAGTTGGGACCGGATGCAGCAGTACGGGACGCAGCGGCCCGTCCCGCCCTCGGGCTCCACCCAGGGGCACCCCCAGGGACACCCACCGCACCCTCATCCCCCCGCGCACCCGCAGCCCGCCGTCCACCCCGGCTGGACCCCGCCCCAGGCACCTCCCCCTCCGCAGGCCCCGCACCAGGCACCTCCGCCGGCACCTCCGCAGGCCCCCGTCCCGCCCCCTCCGCACCCGCCCGCGTCCGTGCCCCCCCGACCGGCCCCCGAGGCCACCGGGCACATCCGCCTGCCGTCCGGCGCCCCGGTGCAGACCCCGGTCGGCACCGAGCAGGCCGCGGGCCCCGTCACGGTGGAGGTCGCGCACACCGCCGCCGTCGCCGTCCTGCTCATCGGCCCGGCCGGCGCCGGCAAGACCACCGTCGCCCGGTACTGGGCCGACCACCGTCGGGTGCCCACCGCGCACATCAGCCTGGACGACGTGCGCGAATGGGTGCGCTCCGGCTTCGCCGACCCCCAGTCCGGCTGGAACGAGCACTCCGAGGCGCAGTACCGTCTCGCCCGCCGCACCTGCGGCTTCGCCGCCCGGAACTTCCTGGCCAACGGCATCTCCTGCATCCTGGACGACGCCGTCTTCCCCGACCGGCCCGCCATCGGGCTCGGCGGCTGGAAGCGCCACGTCGGCCCCGGCCTGATCCCCGTCGTGCTGCTGCCCGGCCTGGAGGTCGTCCTGGAGCGGAACGCCGAGCGCACCGGCAACCGCCGGCTGTCCGACGAGGAGGTCGCCCGCATCCACGGGCGGATGGCCGGCTGGTACGGCTCCGGCCTGCCGATCATCGACAACTCGCGGCAGGACGTGGCGACCACCGCCCGGCTGCTGGACGAGGCCGTCGCCCGCAGCCTCGCCAGCCCGCCGAACTGGTAGCCGCCGTCCCCGGCCCCGCGGACCGTACGGCGGAGACCGGGCACGGGCGCGCACCGCCCGTCCGGACGTGTCGGAACGGCCCCCGCCCGCCGCCCTGCGTAGGCTCGGAAGCATGTCCGAGGTGCACGTGGCCCGCCGCTCACGGCTGCGCGACCGGTGGGTGGCGGCCGGCAACGAGGCCGCCCTGATCTCGCGGTCCGCCAACATCCGCTACCTGACCGGCTCCGCCGTCCCCGGCGCCGCCCTGCTGCTCGGGCCCGACGGCCGGGACACCCTGCTCACCCCGCGGGGACCGGTCGCCGACGGGCGCGCGGAGCCGCCGAGGGACACCGACGACCTGCGCTGCCTCACCCTGCCCGGCGCCACCTCCGACGCGGCCGTCGCCGCCGCCGAGCTGGCCGCCTCGTTCGGCACGGTGGCGCTGGCGGTGGAGGAGCACGACCTGACCGTGGCCCGGCACCGGGCCCTGGCCGCGGCCGTCCCGGGGGTGCGCCTGACCGACCTGGGCTGCGCGGTGGAGCAGCAGCGCCTGGTCAAGGACGAGGAGGAGCTGGCGGCCCTGCGGATCGCCGCCGAGATCACCGACCACGCCCTCGGCGAACTGCTGGAGTCCATCCTGGTCGGCCGCACCGAACGCCATCTGGCGCTGGAGCTGGAACGCCGCCTGATGGACCACGGCGCCGACGGTCCCGCCTTCCCCACCTCCGTCGCCACGGGCCGCAACTCCGGACTGGCGGGCCACCGGCCCACCGACCGGCGGGTGGAGGAGGGCGACTTCCTCAGCGTGCGCCTGGGCGCCCGCTACCGCGGCTACCGCTGCCAGATCGGCCGGACCTTCGTGATCGGCCCCGCCCCGGCGGACTGGCAGGTCGAGTTGTACGAACTGGTCTTCGCCGCACAGCGCGCCGGGCGGGAGGCACTGGCGCCCGGCGCGGAGTACCGTGAAGTCGACCGGGCGGCCCGGCAGCCGCTGGAGGCGGCCGGATACGGGGAGGCCCTGGAGCCGTACACCGGACACGGTGTGGGGCTGGAAATCGGCGAGGACCCTCGGTTGTCACCTGCGGCCATGGGTAAACTGGACGCTTGCGTGCCGGTCACCGTCGAACCGGGGGTTCACCTCCCGGGGCGGGGCGGCGTCCGGATCGACGACACGCTCGTCGTCCGCCCGCAGGCGGATGGCGGACCCGAGCTACTCACCATCACGACCAAGGAGCTGCTCGCCCTCTGATCGTCGCCCACTGACCGGGTCCCGATCGGAAGGCCGCGGTTCCTGGTCTCCGCAGCAGCAGTCTCAGGAGATTCCGCGACCGTGGCCACCACGAACGACCTCAAGAACGGCATGGTGCTCAAGCTCGACGGGGGCCAGCTCTGGTCCGTTGTCGAGTTCCAGCACGTCAAGCCCGGCAAGGGTGGCGCCTTCGTGCGCACCAAGCTCAAGAACGTGCTCTCGGGCAAGGTGGTCGACAAGACCTTCAACGCCGGTACCAAGGTCGAGACGGCCACGGTGGACCGGCGCGGCATGCAGTTCTCGTACAAGGACGGCGCCGACTTCGTCTTCATGGACACCCAGACGTTCGACCAGCTGACCATCTCCCCGGAGGTCGTCGGCGACGCCGCGAACTACCTGCTGGAGGGCCAGGACTGCACGGTCGCCATCCACGAGGGCAACCCGCTGTACATCGAGCTCCCGGCCGCCGTCGAGCTGACCATCGAGTACACCGAGCCGGGCGTCCAGGGCGACCGCTCCACCGGCGGCACCAAGCCCGCCCGGCTGGAGACGGGCTACGAGATCGGCGTTCCGCTCTTCATCACCACCGGCGAGAAGATCAAGGTCGACACCCGCACCGGTGAGTACCTCGGCCGGGTGAACAACTGACCGTGGCAGCCCGCACCAAGGCCCGCAAACGGGCCTTCCAGATCCTGTTCGAGGCCGACCAGCGCGACAGCGCCGTGACGGCCGTGCTGGCGGACTGGATCCGGCACGCTCGAACCGACAACCGGCAGCCGCCGGTCGGCGAGTACACGATGCAGCTGGTCGAGGGGTACGCGGAGCACGCGGACCGCATCGACGAGCTGATCTCGACCTACTCCGTCGGCTGGACCCTGGACCGGATGCCGGCCGTGGACCGCAACCTCCTGCGCCTCGCCGCGTACGAGCTGATCTGGGAGGACGAGGTGCCCGACGCGGTGGTGATCGACGAGGCGGTGCAGCTCGCCAAGGAGTTCTCCACGGACGAGTCCCCGTCCTTCGTCAACGGCCTGCTGGGACGCCTGAAGGAGCTCAAGCCGACGCTGAAGCGCGCCTGAGCGTCCGGCGCACACGGAGACGACGAACGCCGCGGGGCCCGGGACACGGAGACGTCTCGGGCCCCGCGGCGTTCCCGCGTGCCCGCCGGGGCCGGACGCCCGGGCGCGCCGTGGGAGCGAGGAGAACGCGACCGCCACCGGGCGGGCTCCGGAAGGAGAGACCCGCACGGTGGCGGTACGTTTCTGCGATCTTGGTGGTGTGTGCGACGGGCTCCGCGGACGCTCGGCCGAGAGCCCTCAGGCCTCCTCGTGTTGGACCGCTCGGCGCGCGTCGGCACCGAGCACGCCCCAGCTGATGAGCTGCTCGGTGAGCACCGACGGCGACTGGTCGTAGATGACGGCGAGGGTGCGCAGGTCGTCCTGGCGGATCGACAGCACCTTGCCGTTGTAGTCGCCGCGCTGACTCTGGATGGTCGCGGCGTACCGCTGCAGCGGGCCCGCCTTCTCGGAGGGGACGTGGGCCAGGCGCTCCAGGTCCAGGACGAGCTTCGGCGGCGGCTCGGCCGCCCCGCCCGGCGTGCTGCCCGGCAAAAGCTCCTGCACCGGGACGCCGTAGAAGTCCGCCAGCTCGGCCAGGCGCTGCACGGTCACGGCACGGTCACCGCGCTCGTACGAGCCGACCACGACCGCCTTCCAACGGCCCTGGGACTTCTCCTCCACGCCGTGGAGGGAGAGGCCCTGCTGGGTGCGGATGGCCCGGAGCTTGGCTCCGAGCTGTTTGGCGTATTCGCTGGACATATGGCTCCCCGGGGGACGTCTTCGTAACTCACTGTGATGTTACGCAGCGTAATGTCGGGCGTCAAGCCGAACGGATCCATACCGGGGGCGCGGGACGTGCGCGAACCCGCGCCCGGGCCCGCGCCGAGTCCCCCGGCGAGCGCTCCGGAGCGGGCCTGCTACCGTTGACGGCGCACCATCCGACTCCTTTAAGGCCCGTCCCGTGAGGCGGGGAAGGAGGTCCGTTCCGCATGGACGGCGACAACACCGTCAACCCCGTCGACACCGTCGACGCTCCCGCTCCGGCCCGCCCCGTCCTGGAGGCGCCGGACATCGCGCGGGTCCTGACCCGCATCGCCCACGAGATCGTCGAGCGCGCCAAGGGCGCCGACGACGTGGTGCTCCTCGGCATCCCCACCCGCGGCACGCACCTGGCCCGGCGGCTGGGCGCCAAGCTCCAAGAGATCACCGGACGGCCCCTGCCGGTCGGCTCGCTCGACATCACCATGTACCGCGACGACCTGCGGATGCGCCCGGCCCGCGCCCTGGCGCGCACCGAGATCCCCGGCGAGGGCATCGACGGGCGGCTGGTCGTCCTGGTCGACGACGTGCTCTTCTCGGGCCGCACCATCCGGGCCGCGCTCGACGCGCTGAACGACATCGGCCGTCCCCGCGCCGTACAGCTCGCGGTCCTCGTCGACCGCGGCCACCGCGAACTGCCGATCCGCGCCGACTACGTCGGCAAGAACCTCCCCACCTCGCTGCGGGAGACGGTCAAGGTCCAGCTCACCGAGGAGGACGGCCGCGACGGCGTGCTCCTGGGCGTCCGCGGGACCACCCCGGCCGGCGAACGGTAGCGCCCCCTCACACACCCCGCCGGGCCCGCGCCCGGCGCCCCGGACCCCGTCGCACGGGATCCGGCGCACCCCCGTGTGCGGGCGCCGCCCGCCCGCCCCATCCTCCACGGAAGGCAACAGATGAAGCGCCACCTCATCTCGGCCGCCGACCTCACCCGCGACGACGCCGTCCTCATCCTGGACACCGCCGAGGAGCTGGCCCGGGTCGCCGACCGGACGATCAGGAAACTCCCGACCCTGCGCGGCCGCACCGTCGTCAACCTCTTCTTCGAGGACTCCACCCGCACCCGGATCTCGTTCGAGGCCGCCGCCAAGCGCCTCTCCGCCGACGTCATCAACTTCTCCGCCAAGGGCTCGTCGGTCTCCAAGGGCGAGTCCCTCAAGGACACCGCGCTGACCCTGGAGGCGATGGGCGCCGACGCCGTCGTCATCCGCCACCACGACTCCGGCGCACCGCACCGCCTGGCCACCTCCGGCTGGATCGGCGGCTCGGTCGTCAACGCCGGCGACGGCACCCACGAGCACCCCACCCAGGCGCTGCTGGACTCCTTCACCCTGCGCCGCCGCCTGGTCGGCGGGCCCGACGGGGGAGCGGGCCGGGACCTGTCGGGCCGCCGGGTCACCATCGTCGGCGACATCCTCCACAGCCGCGTCGCCCGCTCGAACGTGCACCTGCTCACCACGCTCGGCGCCGAGGTCACCCTGGTCGCCCCGCCCACCCTGGTGCCCATCGGCGTGGAGCGGTGGCCGTGCGAGGTCTCCTACGACCTGGACGCCGTGCTGCCCAAGTCCGACGCCGTGATGATGCTGCGCGTCCAGCGCGAGCGGATGAACGCCGCCTTCTTCCCCACCGAGCGCGAGTACGCCCGCCGCTACGGCCTGGACGGCGACCGCATGGCGCGGATGCCCGAGCACGCCGTCGTGATGCACCCCGGCCCGATGAACCGCGGCATGGAGATCACCGCCGAGGTCGCCGACTCCGACCGCTGCACGGCGGTGGAGCAGGTGGGCAACGGCGTCAGCATCCGGATGGCCGTCCTCTACCTGCTGCTGGGCGGCGCCGAACCCGCCGTCGGCGCCCCCGCCCCCGCCACCACCCGCCCCGAGGAGACCGAGTGACCATGAACACCCACCTGATCCGCGGCGCGAGGATCCTCGGCGGCGAGCCCGCCGACGTACGGATCGCCGACGGGACCGTCGCCGAGATCGGCACCGGCCTGGCGGCCGACGGGGCCCACGTGATCGAAGCCGACGGACAGGTCCTGCTGCCGGGCCTGGTGGACCTCCACACCCACCTGCGCGAGCCCGGCCGAGAGGACTCCGAGACCGTCCTGACCGGCACCCGCGCCGCCGCGGCCGGCGGCTACACCGCCGTCCACGCCATGGCCAACACCTTCCCCGTGGCCGACACCGCCGGCGTGGTCGAGCAGGTCTGGCGGCTGGGGAAGGAGTCCGGATACTGCGACGTGCAGCCCGTCGGCGCCGTCACCATCGGCCTGGAGGGCAAGCAGCTCGCCGAACTGGGCGCGATGCACGACTCGGCCGCCTCCGTACGGGTCTTCTCCGACGACGGCAAGTGCGTGGACGACGCGGTGATCATGCGCCGCGCGCTGGAGTACGTCAAAGCCTTCGACGGCGTCATCGCCCAGCACGCCCAGGAGCCCCGGCTCACCGAGGGCGCCCAGATGAACGAGGGCGTGGTCTCCGCCGAGCTGGGGCTGGGCGGCTGGCCCGCCGTCGCCGAGGAGGCGATCATCGCCCGCGACGTGCTGCTGGCCGCGCACGTCGGCTCCCGGCTGCACGTCTGCCACCTGTCCACCGCCGGATCGGTGGAGATCGTGCGCTGGGCCAAGTCCAAGGGCTGGAACGTCACCGCCGAGGTCACCCCGCACCACCTGCTGCTCACCGACGAGCTGGTGCGCTCCTACGACCCCGTCTACAAGGTGAACCCCCCGCTGCGCACCGAGGCCGACGTCAGGGCGCTGCGCGAGGCGCTGGCCGACGGCACCATCGACTGCGTCGCCACCGACCACGCCCCCCACCCGCACGAGGACAAGGACTGCGAATGGGGCGCCGCCGCGATGGGCATGATCGGTCTGGAGACCGCCCTGTCCGTCGTCCAGCACACCATGGTCGACACCGGCCTGCTGGACTGGGCGGGCGTCGCCGACCGGATGTCCTTCCGCCCCGCGGCCATCGGCCGCCTCGCCGGCCATGGACGGCCCATCTCGGTGGGTGAGCCCGCCAACCTCACCCTGGTCGATCCGTCCTACCGTGGAGCGGTGGATTCCGCGCGCTTCGCGTCCCGCAGCCGCAACACCCCCTACCAGGGCCGCGAACTGCCGGGCCGCGTCACGCACACCTTCCTGCGGGGCAGGGCGACAGTCATGGACGGAAAGCTCGTATGAACCTCTCACCGGCGTCACTCGCCGCCCGGTACACCGCCGCTCCCGAGTCACAGCAGGTGACGGACTGGGGCTCCAGGATCGCCTGGGTGATCGGGCTCGCCCTGATCGTCGCCCTGCTGTACTGGCTGATGCGGGAGGGCTGGAAGTGGCGGGCGGTCCTCCAGTCCGACCTGCCCGACCTGCCCCGGACGCCCGCCGACCCGGGCGAGCCGAAGCTCACCATGACCGGCCGCTACCACGGCTCCACCACGGCCGGGCAGTGGCTCGACCGGATCGTGGCCCACGGGCTGGGCGCCCGCAGCCGCGTCGAGCTCACCCTCACCGAGCGCGGCGTGGACGTGGTGCGCCCCGGGGCGAACGACTTCTTCATCCCGGCCGACCGGCTGCGCGGCGCCCGGCTCGACAAGGGCATCGCGGGCAAGGTCCTCACCGAGGACGGCCTGCTGGTGATCACCTGGGAGCACGGCGGCAGGCTGCTGGACTCCGGGTTCCGCTCCGACCGGGCCGCCGAGCACGCCGCCTGGCGGGACGCGCTCCGGGCGATGTCCACCGGGGAGCCCGCCGGGCAGGCCGCCGACACCACCGACGACGACCCTCACGGCACCAGCGACGCTGCCGCCACCACGCACCATGAGGAAGGCGCACGATGACGACCTCCACCCGTAAAGCCGCCAGGGTGCCCGCCGTACTCGTCCTGGAGGACGGCCGCACCTTCCGCGGCAAGGCCTACGGGGCCGTGGGCGAGACCCTCGGCGAGGCCGTGTTCTCCACCGGCATGACCGGCTACCAGGAGACCCTGACCGACCCGTCCTACCACCGCCAGGTGGTCGTCATGACGGCCCCGCACATCGGCAACACCGGCGTCAACGACGAGGACCCGGAGTCCCGGCGGATCTGGGTGGCCGGCTACGTGGTGCGCGACCCCGCCCGCGTGCCCTCCAACTGGCGCTCGGTGCGCACCCTGGACGAGGAGCTGACCGCCCAGGGCGTCGTCGGCATCAGCGGCGTCGACACCCGCGCCCTCACCCGCCACCTGCGCGAGCGCGGCGCGATGCGGGTGGGCATCTTCTCCGGCGACGCCATCACCGACGAGGCCGACATGCTGGCCAAGGTGCGCAGCGCCCCCGAGATGGCCGGCGCCGACCTCGCCGCCGAGGTCGCCACCACCGAGCCCTACGTCGTCCCCGCGGTCGGCGCCAAGCGGCTCACCGTCGCCGCCGTGGACCTGGGCATCAAGGGCATGACCCCGCGGCGGATGGCCGAGCGCGGCATCGAGGTCCACGTCCTCCCCGCCACGGCCACGCTGGAGGACGTCTACGCGGTCGACCCGGACGGCGTGTTCTTCTCCAACGGCCCCGGCGACCCCGCCACCGCGGACCACCCCGTCTCGCTCATGCGCGGCGTGCTGGAGCGCTCCACGCCGCTGTTCGGCATCTGCTTCGGCAACCAGGTCCTCGGCCGCGCGCTCGGCTTCGGCACCTACAAGCTCAAGTACGGCCACCGCGGCATCAACCAGCCCGTGCAGGACCGCCTCACGGGCAAGGTCGAGGTCACCGCGCACAACCACGGCTTCGCCGTGGACGCCCCCGTCGACGCGCCCAGCGACACCCCCTACGGCCGCGCCGAGGTCTCCCACGTCTGCCTCAACGACGGCGTGGTCGAGGGCCTGCGCCTGCTCGACCGCCCCGCGTTCAGCGTCCAGTACCACCCCGAGGCCGCGGCCGGCCCGCACGACGCCTCCTACCTCTTCGACCGGTTCGTCTCCCTGATGGAGGGCCAGCGTGCCTAAGCGCACCGATATCCAGTCCGTCCTGGTCATCGGCTCCGGTCCGATCGTCATCGGGCAGGCCGCCGAGTTCGACTACTCCGGCACCCAGGCGTGCCGCGTCCTCAAGGCCGAGGGCATGCGGGTGATCCTGGTCAACTCCAACCCCGCCACGATCATGACCGACCCGGAGATCGCCGACGCCACGTACGTCGAGCCGATCACCCCGGAGTTCGTCGAGAAGATCATCGCCAAGGAGCGCCCCGACGCGCTGCTGCCCACCCTCGGCGGTCAGACCGCCCTGAACACCGCGATCGCCCTCCACGAGTCCGGCGTCCTGGAGCGCTACGGGGTGGAGCTGATCGGCGCCAACGTCGAGGCGATCCGCAAGGGCGAGGACCGCGACCAGTTCAAGGAGGTCGTGGAGGCGGTCCGCGCCAGGATCGGGCACGGCGAGTCCGCCCGCTCGGTGATCTGCCACTCCATGGAGGAGGTCCTGGCCGGGGTCGAGGAGCTCGGCGGCTACCCCGTGGTCGTCCGCCCCTCCTTCACCATGGGCGGCGCGGGCTCCGGCTTCGCGCACGACGAGGACGAGCTGCGCCGCATCGCCGGCCAGGGGCTGGCGCTCTCCCCGACCACCGAGGTGCTCCTGGAGGAGTCCATCCTCGGCTGGAAGGAGTACGAGCTGGAGCTGATGCGCGACCGCAACGACAACGTGGTGGTCGTCTGCTCCATCGAGAACCTCGACCCGATGGGCGTCCACACCGGCGACTCCATCACCGTCGCCCCGGCGATGACGCTGACCGACCGCGAGTACCAGGTGCTGCGCGACATCGGCATCGCCGTCATCCGCGAGGTCGGCGTGGACACCGGCGGCTGCAACATCCAGTTCGCCGTCAACCCCGCCAACGGCCGGGTCATCGTCATCGAGATGAACCCGCGCGTCTCGCGCTCCTCGGCCCTGGCGTCGAAGGCCACCGGCTTCCCGATCGCCAAGATCGCCGCCAAGCTGGCCGTGGGCTACACCCTCGACGAGATCCCCAACGACATCACCGAGCAGACCCCGGCCTCCTTCGAGCCCACCCTCGACTACGTGGTGGTCAAGGTCCCGCGCTTCGCGTTCGAGAAGTTCCCGGCCGCCGACTCCACCCTCACCACCACCATGAAGTCGGTGGGCGAGGCCATGGCGATCGGCCGCAACTTCCCCGAGGCGCTGAACAAGGCGCTGCGCTCGCTGGAGAAGAAGGGCAGCCGGTTCGACTTCACCGGCGAGGTCGGCGACAAGGCCGAGCTGCTGGAGGCGGCCCGGCGCCCCACCGACGGACGCCTGGCCACCGTCATGGCCGCCATCCGGGCCGGGGCGAGCCCCGAGGAGGTCTTCGAGGCCACCCGGATCGACCCCTGGTTCGTCGACCAGCTCTTCCTGATCAAGGAGATCGCCGACGAGCTGGCCGCCGCCGAGCGGCTCGACCCCGAGCTGCTGGCCGAGGCCAAGCGGTACGGCTTCTCCGACGCCCAGATCGCCGAGATCCGGGGGCTGCGCGAGGACGTCGTCCGCGAGGTCCGCCACACCCTCGGCGTGCGCCCCGTCTACAAGACCGTCGACACCTGCGCGGCGGAGTTCGCGGCGAAGACCCCGTACTTCTACTCCTCCTACGACGAGGAGAGCGAGGTCGCCCCGCGCGAGAGGCCCGCCGTGATCATCCTCGGCTCGGGCCCCAACCGCATCGGCCAGGGCATCGAGTTCGACTACTCCTGCGTCCACGCCTCCTTCGCCCTGCGCGACGCCGGCTACGAGACCGTGATGGTCAACTGCAACCCCGAGACGGTCTCCACCGACTACGACACCTCCGACCGGCTGTACTTCGAGCCGCTCACCCTGGAGGACGTCCTGGAGGTCGTCCACGCCGAGCAGCAGGCCGGCCCCGTCGTGGGCGTGATCGTCCAGCTCGGCGGCCAGACCCCGCTCGGCCTGGCCCAGGCGCTCAAGGACAACGGGGTGCCCATCGTGGGCACCTCCCCGGAGGCCATCCACCTCGCCGAGGACCGCGGCGCCTTCGGCCGCGTCCTGGCCGAGGCCGGGCTGCCGGCGCCCAAGTACGGCACCGCCTTCTCCTTCGAGGAGGCCAAGGAGATCGCCGCCGGCATCGGCTACCCGGTCATGGTCCGCCCCTCCTACGTGCTCGGCGGGCGCGGCATGGAGATCGTCTACGACGAGTCCTCGCTGGCGGAGTACCTCACCCGCCACGCCGGCCTGATCTCCGAGCACCCGGTGCTGATCGACCGGTTCCTCGACGACGCCATCGAGATCGACGTCGACGCCCTCTACGACGGCACCGAGCTGTACCTCGGCGGCGTGATGGAGCACATCGAGGAGGCGGGCATCCACTCCGGCGACTCCGCCTGCGCGCTGCCGCCGATCACCCTGGGCGCCCACGACATCAAGCGGCTGCGGGCCTCCACCGAGGCCATCGCGCGCGGCGTGGGGGTGCGCGGACTGATCAACATCCAGTTCGCGCTCGCCGGGGACATCCTCTACGTCCTGGAGGCCAACCCGCGCGCCTCCCGCACCGTCCCCTTCACCTCCAAGGCCACGGCCGTCCCCCTGGCCAAGGCCGCCGCCCGGATCTCGCTGGGCGCGACCATCGCCGAGCTGCGCGCCGAGGGCCTGCTGCCGGCGGACGGGGACGGCGGCACCCTGCCGCTGGACGCGCCGATCTCCGTGAAGGAGGCCGTGCTGCCCTGGACCCGCTTCCGCGACGTCCACGGCCGCGGCGTGGACACCGTGCTCGGCCCGGAGATGCGCTCGACCGGCGAGGTCATGGGCATCGACTCGGTCTTCGGCACGGCCTACGCCAAGTCGCAGGCCGGGGCGTACGGCGCGCTGCCCACCAAGGGCCGGGCCTTCGTCTCGGTCGCCAACCGCGACAAGCGCTCGATGATCTTCCCGGCCCGCGAACTGGTCGCCATGGGCTTCGAACTGCTGGCCACCTCCGGCACCGCCGAGATCCTCCGGCGCAACGGCATCAACGCCACCGTGGTGCGCAAGCACAACGAGGGTCCCGGTCCGAACGGCGAGAAGACCATCGTCCAGCTCATCCACGACGGCGAGGTCGACCTCATCGTCAACACCCCCTACGGCACCGGAAGCCGGCTGGACGGCTACGACATCCGCACCGCCGCGGTCGCCCGCGGCGTGCCCTGCCTGACCACCGTCCAGGCCCTGGCGGCCGCCGTCCAGGGCATCGAGGCCCTCACGCGCGGGGACGTGAGCGTCCGTTCCCTCCAGGAACACGCGGAACACCTGATCGCCGCCCGCGAGAGGTGAGACGGGGAGGGGGGACACCGGCCGGTGTCCCCCCTCCGCCGCGAGATCCCCGACCGTCGGGGACGGCCCCACGTCCCGCCACCGGAAGACCTCCCCATGTACTCCCTGCTGTTCCGCCTGGTCCTCGCGCGCCTCGACCCCGAGCGGGCGCACCACCTGGCGTTCGCCCTGATCCGCTCCGTCGCCCGCGTCCCCGGCCTGCGCGCCCTGGTCGCGGCCGTCCTCGCCCCCTCCCGGCGCCAGGCGCGCGCCCTGCGCACCGAGGCGTTCGGGCTGACCATGCGCGGCCCCTTCGGACTCGCCGCCGGCTTCGACAAGAACGCGGTCGGCGTCGACGGGCTCGCCATGCTCGGCTTCGACCACGTCGAGATCGGCACCGTCACCGCGCAGGCCCAGCCCGGCAACCCGAAGAAGCGGCTGTTCCGCCTGGTCGCCGACCGCGCCCTGATCAACCGCATGGGCTTCAACAACGACGGCTCCGCCGCGGTGGCGGCCCGCCTCGCCGGACGCCGGGCCGTCTTCCCGACCACCGTCGGCGTCAACATCGGCAAGACCAAGGTCGTCCCGGAGAGCGAGGCCGTCGGCGACTACACGACCTCCGCCGGGCGACTGGCGCCGTACGCGGACTACCTCGTCGTCAACGTCTCCTCGCCCAACACCCCCGGCCTGCGGAACCTCCAGGCCACCGAGCACCTGCGGCCCCTGCTGACGGCCGTGCGCGCCGCCGCCGACGCCGCGGAGCCCACCCGCCGCGTGCCGCTGCTGGTCAAGATCGCCCCGGACCTGGCCGACGAGGACGTCGACGCGGTCGCCGACCTCGCCGTCGAGCTGGGCCTGGACGGCATCATCGCCACCAACACCACCATCGCCCGCGACGGTCTGGGCCTGACCACCGACCGCGCGGAGATCGAGGCCATCGGCGCCGGCGGCCTGTCCGGCGCGCCGCTGAAGGACCGCTCCCTGGAGGTGCTGCGCCGGCTGTACGCGCGCGTCGGCGACCGCATCACCCTGGTCGGGGTCGGCGGGGTGCGCACCGCCGACGACGTCTGGGAGCGCATCCTGGCCGGCGCCACCCTCGTCCAGGGCTACAGCGCCTTCGTCTACGAGGGCCCGACCTGGTGCCGCCGCATCCACCGGGGCCTGGCCGCGAAGCTGGCCGCGAGCCCGTACGCCACCCTCGCCGAGGCCGTCGGCGCCGACACCCGGAAGGTGACCTCCCGATGAGCACCCCCGCCTCCCCGCAGCCGTCCCCCGAGCCCTTCGGCGCCCGCCTGCGCCGCGCCATGGACATCCGGGGCCCGCTGTGCGTGGGCATCGACCCGCACGCCGCGCTGCTCGCCGCCTGGGGGCTCGACGACGACGTGGCGGGCCTGGAGCGGTTCACGCGCACGGTCGTGGACGCCCTCGCCGACCGGGTGGCCGTTCTCAAGCCGCAGTCCGCCTTCTTCGAGCGCTTCGGCTCGCGCGGCGTCGCCGTGCTGGAACGGGCGATCGCCGACGCCCGCTCGGCCGGGGCCCTGGTGCTCGCCGACGTCAAGCGCGGCGACATCGGCTCCACCATGGCCGCCTACGCCGCCGCCTACCTCGACCCGGGAAGCCCGCTGTTCTCCGACGCGGTGACCGTCAGCCCCTACCTGGGGTTCGGCTCGCTGCGGCCGGCCCTGGACGCCGCGCGGGCGGCCGGTTCGGGCGTCTTCGTGCTGGCGCTCACCTCCAACCCGGAGGGCGCCGAGGTACAGCGCGCCCGGACCGCGGGCGGGGCGTCGGTCGCGCGGACGGTGCTGGACCACATCGCCCGGGAGAACGCCGGCGCGGAGCCGCTGGGCTCGGTGGGCGCGGTGGTGGGCGCCACCCTGGGCCGGCTGGACGTCGACCTGGCGGTGAACGGTCCCCTGCTCGCTCCGGGGCTGGGGGCCCAGGGGGCCGGCGCGGAGGACCTGCCCGTGGTCTTCGGCGACGCCGTGCGCAACGTCGTGCCGAGCATCAGCAGGGGGATCCTCGGGCGGGGGCCCTCGCCCGAGGCCCTGCGGGAGTCCGCGGCGCGGGAGACGGAACGTCTCGTGAAGGTCCTGGGGTGATTCTCCGGAGTTCCGGGGTGACTCTCCGGGCCCCGCGGGAGGCCCGGGACGGCCGGGAAACCGCGTCATCGACCCTCCCGATCGGTTTTTTGTCCGTAAATGTCCCTCTCGACTTCAGTCTGACCTGGACTTTTCGTCTGTTCTCGCTGACTCTGGCGCTCAGTGCCGCTAGTCTCCGACGAAGAGCACCGCGGACCCCGGGGCCTCCTCGGGTCCAACGGGCCGGATCCGGGGTCTTCCCAGGTCCGGAGAACCCGGGGAACGTGTTGCTCTTTGCTCCGCAGGTGCGGGGCTACTAGGTTCCTCACCGATCCATATCCGACCAGTTCTACTTCCGAGGTGACGTAGGCGTGGCTCTTCCGCCCCTTACCCCTGAACAGCGCGCAGCCGCGCTCGAGAAGGCCGCCGCGGCTCGCCGGGAGCGCGCCGAGGTCAAGAACCGACTGAAGCACTCCGGCGCCTCGCTCCACGAGGTCATCAAGCAGGGCCAGGAGAACGACGTCATCGGCAAGATGAAGGTCTCCGCTCTCCTGGAGTCCCTGCCCGGCGTCGGCAAGGTCCGGGCCCGCCAGATCATGGAGCGGCTCGGCATCTCCGAGAGCCGCCGGGTGCGTGGCCTGGGCTCCAACCAGATCGCCTCCCTCGAGCGCGAGTTCGGCGGCGGCTCCGCCTCCTGACGTTTCCGGGCTTCCCCGGGAACCGGGATAATCGCCGTATGAGTGAACGTCCGCGGCTGACCGTGCTCTCCGGCCCCTCCGGGGTCGGCAAGAGCACGGTCGTCGCTCATCTGCGCAAGGTCCACCCCGAGGTCTGGCTCTCGGTGTCCGTCACCACCCGCAAGCCCCGTCCCGGGGAGCGGCACGGCGTCCAGTACTTCTTCGTCGACGACGGGGAGTTCGACAAGCTGGTCGCCAACGGCGAGTTGCTGGAGTGGGCCGAGTTCGCGGGCAACCGGTACGGGACCCCCCGGAAGGCCGTGCTGGAGCGGCTGGAGGCGGGCGATCCGGTGCTCCTGGAGATCGACCTCCAGGGCGCGCGCCAGGTGCGCGCGTCGATGCCCGAGGCCCGGCTCGTCTTCCTCGCCCCACCGAGCTGGGACGAGCTGGTCCGGCGGCTCACCGGACGGGGCACCGAGTCCCCGGAGGTCATCGAGCGGCGGCTGGAGGCGGCCAGGACGGAGCTGGCGGCCGAGTCCGAGTTCGACGTGACCCTGGTCAACACCTCCGTCGAGGACGTCGGCCGCGAGCTGCTAGCCTTGATGAAGGATTCGTGATCGTCGCCGGACCGCCCCGGGCCCCGGAGCGCCGGCGGTGGGCTCCCGGCCCCGGGACACCCGGCACAGGGTCTCGTCGGAGTCGGTTCGGACACCACCGGGCCCGGCCGTCTCGATCACTGACCGTCTTATCCACCGCAGCGGAAGGTAGAGCGTGTCCTCTTCCATGACCACGCCCGAGGGCATCATCAACCCGCCGATCGATGAGCTGCTTGAGGCCACCGACTCGAAGTACAGCCTGGTGATCTACGCCGCCAAGCGCGCGCGCCAGATCAACGCCTACTACTCGCAGCTCGGCGAGGGCCTGCTGGAGTACGTCGGCCCGCTGGTGGACACCCACGTCCACGAGAAGCCGCTGTCGATCGCGCTCCGCGAGATCAACGCGGGCCTGCTGACCGCCGAGTCCACCGACGCTCCGGCGCAGTAGTCGGCGCGGCGGTCGTCGGGCCGCCGAGCGGCGGCCGCATCGGCACACACCACGACCACGGGCCCGGCAGTCGCACTGCCGGGCCCGTGGTGTGTCATGGGAGGCCGACGGCGCGTCCACGCGTCCCGCGGGACGCGCGGACGCGCGACGGCCGAGGCCACGGAAGCGGGGAGAGGCGAGGGATGGACATCACCGGCAAGCCCAGGGTGGTCCTGGGGGTCAGCGGCGGCATCGCCGCCTACAAGGCGTGCGAGCTGCTGCGGAGGCTGACCGAGTCCGGCCACGACGTACGGGTGGTGCCGACCGCGTCGGCGCTGAACTTCGTCGGCGAGGCCACCTGGTCGGCGCTGTCGGGTCACCCCGTGGCGACCGGGGTCTGGGAGAGCGTCCACGAGGTCCCGCACGTCCGCATCGGCCAGGAGGCCGATCTGGTCGTCGTCGCGCCGGCCACCGCCGACACCCTCGCCCGGGCCGCCCACGGCCTCGCCGACGACCTGCTGACCAACACGCTGCTCACCGCCCGCTGCCCGGTGGTCTTCGCGCCCGCCATGCACACCGAGATGTGGGAGCACCCCGCCACCCGGGAGAACGTGGCCACGCTCCGCCGCCGCGGCGCGGTGGTCGTCGAGCCCGCGGTCGGCCGGCTGACGGGCAAGGACACCGGCAAGGGGCGGCTGCCGGACCCGGTCGAGATCTTCGAGGTCTGCCGCCGGGTCCTCGCCCGCGGCGCCGCGGGCACCGAGCCGGACCTGGCCGGACGCCACGTCGTGATCAGCGCGGGCGGCACCCGGGAGCCGCTGGACCCGGTGCGCTTCCTGGGCAACCGCTCCTCGGGCCGGCAGGGGTACGCCCTGGCCCGCACCGCCGTGGCGCGCGGCGCGCGGGTGACCCTGGTGGCCGCCAACACCGCCCTGCCCGACCCCGCCGGCGCGGACGTCGTGCGGGTGGGGACGGCCCTCCAGCTGCGGGAGGCCGTGCTGAAGGCCGCGGCGGACGCGGACGCGGTCGTCATGGCCGCGGCCGTGGCCGACTTCCGCCCCGCCCACTACGCCCAGGGGAAGATCAAGAAGCAGGAGGGCCGGGACCCGGAGCCGGTCGCCCTGGTCCGCAACCCCGACGTCCTGGCCGAACTCTCCTCGGCGCGGGCCCGCCCCGGGCAGGTGGTCGTCGGCTTCGCCGCCGAGACCGACGACGTCCTGGCCAACGGTCGCGCCAAGCTCGCCCGCAAGGGGTGCGACCTGCTGGTCGTCAACGAGGTGGGGGAGGACAAGACGTTCGGCTCGGAGGAGAACGAGGCCGTCGTCCTGGGCGCGGACGGCAGCGAGACGCCCGTGCCGCGCGGCCCCAAGGAGGCCCTCGCCGACACCGTGTGGGACAGGGTCGTCCACCTGTTGGACAGGGAGTGAGCGACCGACGGGCCGCGCCGTCGCGTCGTGCCAGGTGAACCGCGCCCCGCGAGGACGCCCCTGCGCTCCGCGCGCCCCCCGTGACACGCCGTGAATGTGTCGGTGTGCGAGACGCCGTGGTCGCTTCGCGGAAAGCTACGGATAAACTGACGACGGACCGTGCCCGGGAGCAGCCCGGTACCGGCCCACAGACGACATCAGCCAGCAGCCGCTGCAACCCCAGGGAGCGATGTGTCCCGCCGCCTGTTCACCTCGGAGTCCGTGACCGAGGGCCACCCGGATAAGATCGCCGACCAGATCAGCGACACCATTCTCGACGCTCTGCTCGCCCAGGACCCGACCTCCCGGGTCGCCGTGGAGACGATGATCACCACGGGTCTGGTCCACGTGGCCGGCGAGGTGACGACGCAGGCGTACGCGGACATCCCCACCCTGGTGCGCGAGAAGATCCTCGCCATCGGCTACGACTCCTCCAAGAAGGGCTTCGACGGCGCCTCGTGCGGGGTGTCGGTGTCCATCGGGGCGCAGTCCCCGGACATCGCCCAGGGCGTGGACGAGGCGTACGAGACCCGGGTGGAGGGGGACGAGGACGAGCTGGACCGGCAGGGCGCCGGCGACCAGGGGCTGATGTTCGGCTACGCCTGCGACGAGACGCCCGAGCTGATGCCGCTGCCGATACACCTGGCCCACCGGCTCTCGCGCCGCCTGAGCGAGGTGCGCAAGAACGGCACCGTCCCCTACCTGCGCCCGGACGGCAAGACGCAGGTCACCATCGAGTACGCCGGCGACAAGGCCGTGCGGCTGGACACCGTGGTGGTCTCCTCCCAGCACGCCTCCGACATCGACCTGGACTCGCTGCTGGCCCCCGACATCCGCGAGTTCGTCGTGGAGCACGTGCTGGGCGAGCTGGTGGCGGACGGCATCAAGCTGGACACCGACGACTACCGGCTGCTGGTCAACCCCACCGGGCGGTTCGAGATCGGCGGCCCGATGGGCGACGCCGGCCTGACCGGCCGCAAGATCATCATCGACACCTACGGCGGCATGGCCCGCCACGGCGGCGGCGCGTTCTCCGGCAAGGACCCCTCCAAGGTGGACCGGTCGGCGGCGTACGCGATGCGCTGGGTGGCCAAGAACGTGGTGGCCGCCGGGCTGGCCTCCCGCTGCGAGGTCCAGGTGGCGTACGCCATCGGCAAGGCCGAGCCGGTGGGCCTGTTCGTGGAGACCTTCGACACCCACACCGTGGACGTGGAGAAGATCCAGCAGGCCATCTCCGAGGTCTTCGACCTGCGCCCGGCCGCGATCATCCGCGACCTGGACCTGCTGCGCCCGATCTACGCCCAGACCGCCGCCTACGGCCACTTCGGCCGCGAGCTGCCGGACTTCACCTGGGAGCGCACCGACCGCACCGACGCCCTCCGCAAGGCCGCCGGCCTGTAAGGGCGCGCGGGGCGACCGCACCACCGACACGGCCCGGCCCACGGCGGTTCCCCCGTCGTGGGCCGGGCCGTGTCGGTGGTCTCTGGTAGGACTGAAGGCTGTGAGCAGCGAGAACGGACGGCCCCGAAAGTCTCCGGCGGAGGAGCCGCCGGGGGGAGAACAGCTCGCGCTGATCCGGGAGACCGTCCGCCGGGCCAAGCCCCCCCGGGCCCGTCCGCGCACCTGGCGCGGCGCCGAACTCGCCCCGCGCGATCCCGTCGCCCGCGTCCTGGTCGACAAGGGGCTGCTCCACCTCGACCGCCTCTTCGACTACTCCGTCCCCGCCGCCATGGACGCCGAGGCCCGGCCCGGCGTACGGGTGCGGGTGCGCTTCGGCGCCGGCGAGCGGGGCGGGCGGCGCGAGGGCGGCGGGCTGGTCAACGGCTTCATCGTCGAGCGCCGCGCGGAGTCGGACTTCCCCGGTGTCCTCGCCCCCATCGCCCAGGTCCTCTCCCCGGAGCCCGTCCTCGGGCCGGAGCTGCTGACGCTGTGCCGGGCCGTCGCCGACCGCTACGCCGGGGCGCTCGCCGACGTCGTCCAGCTCGCCGTGCCCCCGCGCATGGCCCGTGCCGAGAAGGCCGGGGCGGACGCCGGGCGGACGGCGCCCCCGCCGGCGCCGCCCGGACCGGGGCCCTGGACGCGCTACCCCGCGGGCCCCGGCTACCTGCGGGCGCTCACCGCCGGGGAGGCCCCCCGCGCGGTGTGGACGGCGCTGCCCGGGCCGCGCTGGCCCGAGGAGCTGGCCCGCGCGCTGGCCGCGACCCTGGCCTCCGGCCGCGGTGCGCTCGCCGTCCTGCCCGACGGACGGGCCGTCGCCCGGGTGGACGCCGCCCTCACCGCCCTGATCGGGGACGGCCGGCACGTGGTGCTCACCGCCGACGCCGGAGCCGAGACCCGTTACCGCCGCTGGCTCGCCGTCAACCGCGGGGTGGTGCGCTGCGTCGTCGGCACCCGGGCCGCGATGTTCGCGCCCGTGCGCGACCTGGGGCTGGTCGCGATCTGGGACGACGGGGACTCCAGCCACCGCGACCCCCACGAGCCGACGCCGCACGCCCGCGAGGTGCTGCTGCTGCGCGCGGCCCGGGAGAAGTGCGGCTTCCTGCTGGGCGCGCACGGCTGCACCGTGGAGGCCGCCCAGCTCGTCGAGACCGGCTGGGCCCGCCCGCTGGCCGCCGACCGGGACGCGGTGCGCGCCACCGCGCCCCTGGTCCGCACCGTCGGCGACGGCGACGAGGCGCGCGACCCCGCCGCGCGCGCCGCCCGGCTGCCCACCCTCGCCTGGGACACCGTGCGCGAGGCCCTCCGACGGGGCCCGGTGCTGGTGCAGGTGCCGCGCCGCGGCTATGTGCCCCGGCTGGCCTGCGCGCGCTGCCGCGAACCCGCGCGGTGCGCCCGCTGCGCGGGCCCCCTGGAGGCCACCGGCGGCGACGCCCCGCCCACCTGCGGCTGGTGCGGCACGGCCGCACCGGAGTGGGCCTGCGCGGAGTGCGGCGGAAGGAGGCTGCGGGGCCGGGTCTTCGGGGCCCGCCGCACCGCCGAGGAGCTGGGCCGCGCCTTCCCGGCCGTCCCCGTCCGCACCTCCGGCCGCGACCACGTCCTGGAGACGGTGCCCGACCGGCCCGCGCTGGTGGTCAGCACCCCCGGCGCGGAACCGGTCGCGGAGGGACCGGGCTACGCGGCGGCGCTGCTGCTGGACGGCTGGGCGCTGCTCTCCCGTCCCGACCTGCGGGCGGCGGAGGAGGCGCTGCGCCGCTGGCTGGACGCCGCGGCGCTGGTCCGTTCCCGCGCCGAGGGCGGCACGGTGGTCGTGATGGCCGAGCCGACGCTGCGCCCCGTCCAGGCGTTGGTGCGCTGGGACCCGGCCGGGCACGCCCGGCGCGAACTGGCCGAGCGCGCCGAACTGGGCTTCCCGCCGGTGTCCCGGATGGCCGCGGTGACCGGGCCGCCCGAGGCCGTCGCCGAACTGCTGGCCTCGGCCGACCTGCCCGCCGACGCCGAGATCCTGGGGCCGGTGCCGCTTCCGGCGCCCCCGCCGGGACGGCCCCGGCGCCCCGGCGCCCCGCCCGCAGACGAGCGGTGGGAGCGGGCCCTGGTGCGGGTGCCGCCGGGCAGCGGCGCCGCGCTCGCCGCCGCCCTCAGGACGGCGCAGGCGGCCCGGCTCGCCCGCCGCGCGAGCGCGCCCGTCCGGGTCCGTGTCGATCCGGACGACATCGGGTGACGGCACCGGGGCCCGCCGCCCCCGTCCGCGCGTCCGGACGCGCGCACGCCGGGTACGGACGGACGTGCCGGGTACGGACACGAGGCCGCCCGGCGTCCGGCCGAGGGTGCGGTCGGCACGGACGCCGGGCGGCGGGATACGGCTGAGAGGGGATCAGCCGTTGCGAGGGCCGGGGAACGCGCCCGACCGGGAGTCCGACGGCGGCTGCGCCGGCCTGCCGGGCAGGGAGGAGGCGGCGGGTGCCGGTGCCGCGCCCTGTCCCACGGCCACGGTGCGGGTGGGCCCCGCGGGGGGCTCCTCGCCGGGCGGAACCCGCCGCGGCGCCTCCGCTCCCTCCGGGGCGGCCGGCGCGGCGCCGCGCCGCGCGCCGTAGCGGCGGTGGACGGCCTGCTTGGTCACGCCGAGCGCCGAACCCACCGCGTCCCAGGAGAACCCCAGCGAGCGGTCGAACTCCACCGCCGCCGTCACCAGCGCCTCCACGCTGTCGCGCAGCTCCTGGGCGAGCCGTACGGTGGGCGCCGGAGCCCTGCCGTAGACGACGAAGCCCGTGGCGGGGCCCGTGCGGCGCGGCCGGTAGACGTTGCCGAGCTGCGCGGTGAGCGTGCGCAGCGCGTCCACCTGCCGGCGGACCCGCTCGATGTCCCGCACCAGCAGGTGCAGACTGGCCCGTGTCCGGGCGTCGGGGGTGGCGTGGTCGGCCATGGGCAAGCCTCTCGAAACCGGCGTGGGAAGGATGGCCGCTGCCGCGGCCCGTTTCGGTCAAGCTGCATTGACCAACGCCGCATCGGCCACCGGGGTCACGCTGCGGGGGCGTGCGCACGGCCGTGGGAGCGGCACGCCGGGTGCCGTACGCCCCCACGGTGCGGGGCCGTGACGCGCCGTAGACTGGTGGGCCGTTCCGCGCACCCCGTGCGCGCTGCCGTGCGTCCCCCGCGCATCGACGCGGTTCCGCCGTTCGCGAGAGGTAGTTCCACACCGATGAGGCTCGTCTTCGCCGGCACCCCCGAGGTGGCCGTACCCGCCCTCGACGCCCTGATCGCATCGGAGAGGCACGAGGTCGCGGCCGTCGTCACCCGGCCCGACGCGCCGGCCGGCCGCGGACGCCGCCTGGTGGCGAGCCCGGTCGCGCAGCGGGCCGAGGAGGCCGGGATCGAGGTCCTCAAGCCGGCCCGCCCCCGCGACGAGGACTTCCTGGCCCGGCTGCGCGAGATCGCCCCCGACTGCTGTCCGGTCGTCGCCTACGGCGCGCTGCTGCCCAAGGCCGCCCTCGACATCCCGCCCCGGGGCTGGGTCAACCTGCACTTCTCGCTGCTGCCCGCCTGGCGCGGCGCGGCCCCCGTCCAGCACGCGATCATGGCCGGGGACGAGGTCACCGGCGCCGCCACCTTCCTGATCGAGGAGGGGCTCGACTCCGGACCGGTCTACGGGGTGGTCACCGAGGAGATCCGGCCCACCGACACCAGCGGGGACCTGCTGACCCGGCTCGCCTTCGCGGGCGCCGGGCTGCTGGTCGCCACCATGGACGGGATCGAGGACGGCACGCTGCGGGCCGTCCCCCAGTCCGAGGAGGGCGTCAGCCTCGCCCCCAAGATCACGGTCGAGGACGCCCGCGTCGACTGGTCCGCCCCCGCCCTGCGCGTGGACCGGGTGGTGCGCGGCTGCTCGCCCGCGCCCGGCGCCTGGACCGTCTTCCGCGGCGAGCGGCTGAAGCTGCGGCAGGTCGCCCTCGCCCCCGACCGCACCGACCTGGCCCCCGGCGAGTTGGCCGTCGGCAAGAACACCGTGCACGCGGGGACCGGCTCGCACGCCGTCGAACTGCTGTGGGTCCAGCCGCAGGGCAAGAAGCCGATGGCCGCCGCCGACTGGGCGCGCGGGGTGCGCATCGCGGCCGGGGAGCGGCTGGGGGAGTGACCGGACGGGGCGGCCGACCGGCGACGTAGGCTGGGGGAACGCGTCCGTCGGGCGCCCCCCACCGCGCCCCGTCCCCCAACCCAGCCGGAGCAACCGTCCCGTGAGCAGTCGGCCACGCCGCCCCGCCAGGCCCCACCGTCGCCCGAAGAAGGACCCCGTACGCCTGATCGCCTTCGAGGCGCTGCGGGCCGTCGACGAGCGCGACGCGTACGCCAACCTCGTCCTGCCCCCGCTGCTGCGCGAGGCCCGCGAGCGCGGGGACCTCGACGGGCGGGACGCGGCGCTGGCCACCGAACTGGTCTACGGCACCCTGCGGTGGCAGGGCACCTACGACGCCGTCGTCGCCGCCTGCGTCGACCGGCCGCTGCGCGAGGTGGACCCGCCCGTGCTGGACGTCCTCTCGCTCGGCGCCCACCAGCTGCTGAACACCCGCATCCCCGCCCATGCCGCGGTCGGCGCCACCGTGGAGCTGGCCCGGTTCGTCCTCGGCGAGGGGCGGGCGAAGTTCGTCAACGCCGTGCTGCGGAGGATCGCCGGCGACGACCTCGACGGCTGGCTGCGCAGGGTGGCCCCGCCCTACGACGAGGACCCCGAGGAGCACCTGGGCATCGTCCACGCCCACCCCCGCTGGATCGTCTCCGCCCTGTGGGACGCGCTCGGCGGCGGCCGCAAGGACGTCGAGGCGCTGCTGGAGGCCGACAACGCCCGCCCCGAGGTGACCCTGGTGGCCCGTCCCGGCCGCTCCCGCGCCGAGGAGCTGCTGACCGGGGACGCCGTGCCCGGCCGCTGGTCCCCGTACGCGGTCCGGCTCGCCGAGGGCGGCGACCCGGGCGCGATCGACGCCGTGCGGGAGGGACGCGCCGGGGTGCAGGACGAGGGCAGCCAGCTCGTCGCGCTCGCGCTGGCGAACGCCCCCCTGGAGGGCGACGACCGCCGCTGGCTCGACGGCTGCGCCGGACCGGGCGGGAAGGCCGCCCTCCTGGGCGCGCTGGCCGCCGAGCGGGGCGCCGCCCTGGTCGCGTCCGAGAAGCAGCCGCACCGCGCCCGCCTGGTCGCCCGCGCCCTGCGCGGCAACCCCGGCCCGTACCAGGTGATCACCGCCGACGGCACCCGTCCCGCCTGGCGCCCCGGCTCCTTCGACCGGGTCCTGGTCGACGTGCCCTGCACCGGGCTCGGCGCGCTGCGCCGCCGCCCCGAGGCCCGCTGGCGCCGCCGCCCCGAGGACCTGGCCGGCTTCGCCCCGCTCCAGCGCGGCCTGCTCACCGAGGCGCTGCGGGCCGCCCGCCCCGGCGGCGTCGTCGGCTACGCCACCTGCTCGCCGCACCCGGCCGAGACCCGAGCGGTCGTCGAGGACGTGCTGAAACACGAGAGCGCCGAGCCGATCGACGTCCGCCCCCTGATGCCCGGCGTGCCCTCCCTGGGCGACGGGCCCGACGTCCAGCTGTGGCCGCACCTCCACGGCACCGACGCGATGTACCTCGCCCTGCTGCGCCGCACCTGACGCGCCGTCGGAAAGCCCGTCGGAAGCCCGTCGGCGGGACCGTCGGCGAACCCGTCGGCGGGCGGGCGCGGGAACGGCCCGCGAACGCCGGACGAACGCCGGAGGGCGGCCCGGGGGCGGGGGGTCGGAGACGGCGGGAGGACGACATACTGGGGCCATGGTTCAGATCAACCCCAGCATCCTGTCCGCCGACTTCGCGCGCCTGGCCGACGAGGCGCAGCGCGTCGGAGGACCCGAGGGCGCCGACTGGCTCCACGTGGACGTGATGGACAACCACTTCGTCCCCAACCTCACGCTCGGCGTCCCGGTCGTCGAGTCGCTGCGCAAGGCGACCGACACCCCGCTGGACTGTCATCTGATGATCGAGGACCCCGACCGCTGGGCGCCGCAGTACGTGGAGGCCGGGGCCGGGTCGGTCACCTTCCACGTCGAGGCCGCCACCGCGCCCGTGCGGCTGGCCCGCGAGATCCGCGCCAAGGGCGCCCGCGCCTCCATGGCGCTCAGGCCCGCCACGCCCATCGAGCCGTACGAGGACCTGCTGCCCGAGCTGGACATGCTCCTGGTGATGACCGTCGAACCGGGCTTCGGCGGCCAGGCGTTCCTCGACGTCATGCTGCCCAAGATCCGCCGCACCCGGCAGCTCATCGACAAGCACGGTCTCCAGCTGTGGCTCCAGGTGGACGGCGGTGTGTCGGCCTCCACCATCGAACGGTGCGCCGAGGCGGGCGCGGACGTCTTCGTGGCGGGCTCGGCGGTCTACGGCGCGGACGACCCGGCCGCGGCGGTGCGGGCGCTGCGCGAGCGGGCCGAGAAGGTCCGGGGCGCGGCCGGGGGAGGGTGCTCCCACTGAGACGGGCCACCCGGCACCCCGCATGGGTGCACCGTGCACGGAGTGAATCAAGGTCACCACGGATCTGCGAGGATGAACACGCAGGGTGCGTACGGCACGTACAGCAGTACGGCGGAACGGTAGCGAGGTGAGTGCGGTGTCGACCGGGCGGTCAGCCACGAGAATGGGTCCCGCCGAGCTGATGCAGGCGGCGGCCATGGCGCGCCGCTTCTACCTGGAGGGCAAGTCCAAGATCCAGATCGCCGACGAGTTCGGCGTGAGCCGCTTCAAGGTGGCCCGGGTGCTGGAGACCGCCCTGGAACGCGATCTCGTGCGCATCGAGATCCGCGTCCCGGCCGAACTGGACGCCGAACGGTCCGACGCGCTGCGCGCCCGCTACGGGCTGCGGCACGCCGTCGTCGTCGAGTCGCCCTCGGACGCCGCCGAGGACGCCGCCGATCCGGAGAACCTCGGCGAGGTCGCCGCCGACCTGCTGGGCGAGCTGGTCACCGAGGGGGACGTCCTGGGCCTGGCCTGGGGGCGTTCGACCATCCACATGGCCACGGCGCTGCACCGCCTGCCGCCGTGCACCGTCGTGCAGCTCACCGGCGTCTACGACGCGGGCACCGCCGAACGCGGCTCGGTGGAGGCCGTCCGCCGCGCCGCGGCCGTCTCCGGCGGCGAGGCCCACCCCATCTACGCGCCGATGCTGCTGCCGGACGCGGCCACCGCCGCGGCGCTGCGCGGCCAGACGAGCATCGCCGCGGCGTTCGAGTACTTCGACAAGGTGACCGTGGCCGCGGTGTCCATCGGCTCCTGGGAGCCGGGCGTCTCCACCGTCCACGACATGCTCGGCGAGGAGGAGCGCGCCCACTACGCGTCCCTCGGCGTCGCCGCCGAGATGTCCGCCCACCTCTTCGACGCCCAGGGCCGGCGCATCGGCCGCGACCTGGGGGAGCGCTGCATCACCGTCGAGGCCGACCGGCTGCGCCGCGTCCCCGAGGTCATCGCCATCGCGGGCGGTCGCCGCAAGGCCGCGGCGATCGGCGCGGTGCTCCGCTCCGGCCTGGTGACCAGCCTGGTCACCGACACGGCCGCCGCGGACTACCTGCTGCACGAGACCGGCCCGGGCCCCTGGCCCGCGCTGGAGCGGGTGGACCCGGACGTGGGCCTCGCCGGCTGAGGAACCCTTCGAGGCCGGCCGGTCCACCGGACCGGCCGGCCCCCGGGCCTCGTGGGGTCCTGTGGGAAAGCACGACGACGGCCCCGTCGATCGGGCCTTCACCCGGAGCTTTCTCCGAGGTCGGACGTATGTGCGGTCGTGCAACAATGAAGTACGTGCGATTTCTCAACGACCAGCGGCCCCCGTACGACCTGACGTACGACGACGTCTTCATGGTGCCCAACCGCTCCGCGGTCGGCTCCCGGCACGGCGTGGACCTGTCGACGCCCGACGGGACCGGCACCACCATCCCGATCGTGGTCGCCAACATGACCGCGATCGCGGGACGTCGGATGGCCGAGACGGTCGCCCGCCGCGGCGGGCTCGTCGTCATCCCCCAGGACATCCCCCTCGACGTCGTCGCCGAGGTCGTCTCCTGGGTCAAGCAGCGCCACCTGGTGCTGGACACCCCCATCGTCCTGGAGCCCACCGCGACCGTCGCCGACGCGCTGGCCCTGCTGCACAAGCGGGCGCACGGCGCGGGCGTCGTCGTCGAGAACGGCCGGCCGGTCGGCGTCGTCACCGAGTCCGACCTGACCGGCGTGGACCGCTTCACCCAGCTCAACCGGGTCATGTCCCGCGACCTGCTGCTGCTCCCCGCCGACATCGACCCGCGCGACGCGTTCACCCGCCTGGACGCCGCGCACCGCAAGCTCGCCCCCGCCGTCGACGCCGACGGGAGGCTGGCCGGCATCCTCACCCGCAAGGGCGCCCTGCGCGCCACCCTCTACACCCCCGCGACCGACGCCTCGGGCCGGCTGCGCGTCGCCGCCGCCGTCGGCATCAACGGCGACGTCGCCGGGCGCGCCAAGGGCCTGTTCGACGCCGGTGTGGACACCCTGGTCGTGGACACCGCGCACGGACACCAGGAGTCGATGCTCTCCGCCCTGAGGACGATCCGCGGCCTGGACCCGCAGGTTCCCGTCGTCGCGGGCAACGTCGTCTCCGCCGAGGGCGTGCGCGACCTGGTCGAGGCCGGCGCCGACATCGTCAAGGTCGGCGTCGGACCGGGCGCCATGTGCACCACCCGCATGATGACCGGGGTGGGCCGTCCGCAGTTCTCCGCCGTCCTGGAGTGCGCCGCCGAGGCGCGCAGACTCGGCCGGCACGTCTGGGCCGACGGCGGCGTGCGGCACCCGCGCGACGTGGCCATGGCGCTGGCCGCCGGAGCCTCCAACGTCATGATCGGCTCGTGGTTCGCCGGGACGTACGAGTCCCCGGGCGACCTCCAGCAGAGCCCCGACGGGCGTCTGTACAAGGAGAGCTACGGCATGGCCTCCGCCCGCGCCGTGCTCAATCGCACCGCCGACGACTCCCCCTACGAACAGGCCCGCAAGGCGCTGTTCGAGGAGGGCATCTCCACCTCCCGGATGTTCCTGGACCCGGACCGGCCGGGCGTGGAGGACCTGATCGACTCCATCGTCGCCGGCGTCCGCTCCGCCTGCACCTACGCCGGCGCGGCCACCCTGGAGGAGTTCGCCGAGAAGGCCGTCGTCGGCGTCCAGAGCGCCGCGGGTTACGCCGAGGGCAAGCCCCTGCACGCCAGTTGGGCGTGAGACGGCGAGACCCGGCACACGCGCCCGCCGCGGCCCGCCCCCTTGTCGGGGCGGGCCGCGGTTGCTTCGATGGGCGCGTGAGCGGATGGACGCGTGAGGGATACGGCGGCACCGGAGCCGGGGCGATCACCCCCGACGGCTGCGCGGTGGAGGTGTACGCGCGACTGCCCGTCGGAGACGAGCCGGACGTCGTCGCCTCGGCCGTCCCCGCCGGAGCGAGCCTGCTCGAACTGGGCTGCGGCACCGGCCGGGTGACCCACCCGCTGCTGGAGCGCGGCTTCACGGTGACGGCCGTCGACGAGTCGCCGGAGATGTTGGAGCGGGTGCGCGGCGCCCGCACCGTGTGCTCGCCCATCGAGACGCTGGAGTTGGACGAGCGCTTCGACGTCGTCTTCCTCTCCTCCTTCCTGGTCCACGCGGGCGACGTCCGGGTGCGCGACGCGCTGCTGCGCACCTGCCGGCGGCACGTCGCGGACGACGGCTGCGTGCTGATCCAGCGCGAGGGGGAGGACTGGCACGACCGGGTGCCGCGGGAGCGCAGGGTCGGGGACGCCCTGATCCGGATCGCCTCCGCCGAGCCGACCGAGGAGGACCCCGAGGTGTCCTCCGTCCGCGCCGAGTACGTCTTCCCGGACGGGACGTGGACCCAGACCTTCCTCTCGCGCCGGCTGAGCAGGGAGCGCTTCGAGCGGGCGCTGGCCGACGCGGGCCTCGTCGTCGACGCCTACCTCACCGACGACCGGACCTGGGTGCGGGCGCTGCCCACGGGGTGACGTCCGGGGTTCCACGGGAGCGCCGGACGCGAAACGGGACCGACGCGCGGCCGGACGGTGCCCGTTCCGAGGTGACATGCGAAGCTCATGGGTAAAAGCCTCGTATGTGACCGATCCACAAGGAGCCACCCGCGATGGACCAGGGCACGGCGTCCCCCGCACCTCCTCCGCACACCGGGCTCGCGACGCGGCTGACGCGCCGCAAACCCGTCCGGCGGCTCGTCGCCGAGAGCGGCCAAGGAGAGGGGGGCACGCTGCGGCGCTCGCTCGGGGTGTGGCAGCTCACCATGATCAGCATCGGGGCGACCCTGGGCACCGGCATCTTCGTCGTGCTGGGAGAGGCCGTGCCAGAGGCGGGCCCGGCCGTCGTCCTCTCCTTCGTCCTGGCCGGGATCACCGCCCTGTTCTCCGCCCTGTCCTACGCGGAGCTGGCCGGCACCATCCCGGTCTCCGGCTCCGCCTACAGCTACACCTACGCCACCATGGGGGAACTGATCGGCTGGGTGATCGGCTGGTGCCTGATCCTGGAGTACGGCGTCTCGGTGGCCGCCGTGGCCGTCGGCTGGGGCGAGTACCTCAACGAACTCCTCGACGGCACCATCGGCGTCACCCTCCCGGCCGTCGTCTCCGCGCCGCCCGGCCACGGCGGGATCGTCAACCTCCCCGCCCTGTTGGTCGTCCTGCTGGCCATGGTCTTCCTGCTCGGCGGGGCCCGCGAGAGCGCCACCGCCAACGCCGTCATGGTGGTGATCAAGGTCGTCGCGCTGCTGATGTTCTGCGCCGTCGCCGTCACCGGCGTACGCGCCGGGAACTACACGCCGTTCGCGCCGCTGGGCCTGGCCGGCGTCAACGTCGCGGCCGCGACGCTGTTCTTCTCCTACATCGGCTTCGACGCCGCCTCCACGGCGGGCGAGGAGGCGAAGAACCCCCGGCGCGACCTGCCGCGCGCCATCATCCTCTCGCTGGTCGTCGTCACCGTGCTGTACTGCCTGGTCGCCGCCGTCGCGGTCGGCGCCATGCCCTGGCGGGACTTCACCGGCTCCGAGGCCGCCCTCGCCCGCGTCCTGGAGGACGTCACCGGCCACGCCTTCTGGTCCGTCCTGCTGGCGCTCGGCGCCGTCATCGCCATCGCCAGCGTCGTCCTGGCCGTCCTCTACGGTCAGACCCGCATCCTGTTCACCATGGCCCGCGACGGGCTGATCCCCTCGGTGTTCTCCCGGGTGCACCCGCGCACCGGAACCCCGCGCGCCAACACCCTCATCGTCTCCGCCTTCTGCGGCCTGCTGGCCGCCGCGATTCCGCTCGGCCGGCTCGCCGACGCCACCAGCATCGGCACGCTCTTCGCCTTCGCGCTGGTCAACCTCTCCGTCATCGTGCTGCGCCGCACCCACCCGGAGATGCCCCGCGGGTTCCGCGTCCCGCTCTCGCCCCTGCTGCCCCTGGTGGGCTTCGGCTTCTGCGTGTGGACGATGGTCGGCCTCGATCTGATCACCTGGACCGTCTTCGGGCTCTGGCTGGTCGTGGGCCTGGCGATCTACTTCGCCTACGGCATCCGCCACTCCCGTCTCGACGCGCTCGACGGGGAGGCCCGGTAGCGGGCCATGGCGCGGTGCTCGCTCGGCCGGACCCCCAGCGTCCGCTTGAAGGCGGCGCTGAGCGCGTAGGCGTCGGAGTAGCCCACCCGGCGGGAGTCGGCCCCGACCGTGGCGCCGGTCCGGGCGAGCAGATCGGCGGCCCGGCGGATGCGGTACTCGGTGAGGTACGCCATGGGGGCCGCCCGACCAACTCGCCGAACCGCCGGGCGAACCCGGCCCGCGAGGCGCCCACCCTGCCGGCCAGGTCGGCCACCGTCCACGGGTGCGCCGGGTCGTCGTGGATCAGTCGCAGGGCCGGACCGACCACGGGATCGCCGTACGCCCGGTACCAGGCGGGCGCGTCCGTCCGCCGGGAGTCGAACCACTCGCGCAGACCGCAGACGAGCAGCAGGTCGAGCAGCCGGTCCAGGACCACCTGCCTCCCCGGCGCGTCCCTGCGGATCTCCGCGGAGACCATGTCCGGCAACGGGCACCCGCCCGGCGACGCGGGGAGGTGGGCGACCCGCGGCAGCGCCGCCGACACACGGTGCGAGACGCCGCCCCTCACCCGGTAGGTGCCCTTGAGCAGGACCGTCGCGCCGGCCGGGTCGTCCTCGGAACGGCACATCGGCAACTCGCCCCCGACGACCCGCCCGTCCGCCGTGGTGCACTGTCCGGCGCCGTGGACCACGGCCAGGGGAGCCGTGTCGGAAGCGTCGGCGACGGTGTACGGTCCGGGCCCCGCGACGATCGCCACATCGCCGGTGCGCAGGGGGACCGCCTCGCCGCCGTCGGGCACCACCCACGCCTCACCCCCGAGCATGGCCGGCAGGGTCAGCGGCACCTCCTCCGTGAAACGCGGCGACCACGGCGGGCGTACGACCGACCGGTCGAAGACCACCCCCTGGGACCGGACGTCGCGCAACAGGTCCGACAGCACGTCCTCCACGGCCGGAAAGCCTGGACGGACGGACATCGAACCGAGACGGCCGGACATCGACCGCCCTGCGAGGGACCGGTTCACCGGGCGGCGTGACCACTTCACCCGTTTCCCCCTCCACCGCACCGATCCTGATCACAGGCGGCACCGGCAAGACCGGCCGCCGGGTGGCCGCCGGGCTCCGGCGGCGCGGTCTCGCCGCACGGGTCGCGTCACGGTCGGGCCCGGTGCGGTTCGACTGGGCGGACGAGTCGACCTGGGAGCCCGCGCTGTCCGGCGTCCGCGCCGTCTACCTCGTCGACGAGGAGCGGTACCGTCGCGAACCGACCGCCCGCGGTCACCCGGACGACTACGCGGACCTGACCGCCACCCTCTTCGCCCACATCCGCCGCGGCCGCAGCGCGGCGCTCTCCGACGGAGTGCGACGGGTCCTCGGCCGCGAACCCGTCGACTTCACCGACTGTGCCCGCCGCATCGCGGCGGCCCGGCGCGGGTAGCCACTCCCGGCCGTGCGCTTCCCCGCGTCCCGTCCGGCCGGCCGCTCAGGTGCACTCGTCGGACTTCCCGACGGCCTCGGCGTAGGCGGCGATGAGCTTCTTCATCGCCGCCTCGTCGGGGGTGCCCGGTTCATCGACCCTCGCCGCGACGAAGAGGTCGTCATCGGGCTTCCGCGGCTCGGGGCAGGTGACCTTCCCGATGGCTCCGGTAGCGGAGTAGAGGTATCGGCCGTCCTCCGTCTCCTTGTCGCCGGGCTCGACGTTGGGGAACACAGAGGCGAACTTGGCCAGTGGTGTCCCTTTCCGCCACCACTCGATGTTGAAGGTGAGGACCTGCGTGTCGTCGACGTAGACGAGGCAGCGCTCCATCCCGTCCGCCTTGTCGGAGAGGGTGGTGGAGATCTTGTCCCCCGGTGGGAGGAGGGGCTTCAGGAGGTCGGGGGAGACGGCCGTGCCGCACATGGCGGAGGGGATCTGGTAGTTCCTCTCCTGAGCGGAGCAGGCGGTCGCCCCGAGGCCGAGGAGCAGTGCTCCGACGACCGAGGCCGTAAGCCGGGGCCCTGATGGCATGTTCTCTCCTGGAGGTCTCGGCCCGATCCCTGCACCGGCGGGCGGGGTTGGAGGGATCGGTTCGCGTCGGGCGCTTATCCGGGGATCTCTGTATCGAGGTCGTCCGCCATGTGGGAGACGTTGACCGAGGCGCTGTTGAAACCGTCTTCGTTTCCGCGTCTCACCCAGTCCGCCACCTGATGTGCATACGGCAGGTCATGTGCCTTGGCCGCTTCGATCGCGGCCGTCTGACCGTGCCACAGATTGTTTTCCCTGACACGCTCCCACCTTTCGCCCACGTGCTCTCCGGCCTCTTTGAGGTTGTTCGGCTCGAGTTCACCGAAGATCTGCTCCAGGACGACGCTGCTGACCGTGTTGGCGGCTCCGCCGGCGGCGGCTCCGCCGACGGGCGTCGCGATGAAGCTTGTCCCTACACCGATGCCGGTGCCGATGGTCCCGGAGATGATGTTCTTCAGTTGGGTCATCGACGTTTTGTAGTCTTCGTCTTCCTGGCTCTTGTCCGCCATGACCGCCTCTTGGCGACCTATGGCCAGGCTCCCGCTGATCTCGCCGGACCGCCGCGCGATCTCCTCGATCGTGTATTCGGGAGTCTGTGGGTAACGCCGGTCCTCCGGGAGGTCGGGGTTCAGGTGGTAGTCCATCAGGTTGGTCATGTAGGCCTTCTGGCCCAGTTCGATCTTTGCGTACCCTTCCGAGTTCTGGCCCACGCTGACGAGGAAACGTGTGACGTCGTTGTGATCCAGTTCGGCGGCGGTGCCGGCGACCGGGAACAGCAGGTTGGTGTTCCCGTGCTTGTCGTCGGCCATGGCCCGGTTGATGTCGGGCAGGTACTCCGCCGCGATCTGACCGAGGCTGTCGGAGAGGTAGCCGCGTTCGGTGAGCCGTTCGGTGTCGTCGGAGACGGAGTTGACGATCTGCTCCACCAATCGGGCCTGCTCCGGTGAGTGTGGGGGGAGGTCCGGGGTGGGCTGCCGGCCGGCCGGGTGGCCGGTGGCCGCGGCTTCCAGGGCCCAGCCGAGGGCGTTCTGCCCGGTGACGCTCTCCTCCATCTCGGAGTCGTACTCCTTGGGCCAGTCTCTCTCCTCGAAGAGGTACTGGAAGTTGGTCAGCCCGATCTTGCCGTTCTTGCCGTCGCCGTCGGTGTCCCGTTCGAAGTCGTGGTCCTCGTCCTTGGTGACGAAGGTGCCGTTGAAGAACTCGGTGGCGGCGTCCGGACTCTTGCTCAGGGCCATCATGTAGCCGGTCATCGGGTCCGAACCGCCGTCGGTGCCCGTCCGGTTGAGCATGGGGTCCATGGGGAACCGACGCCAGGCCAGGGACGCGTCCCTGCCGTTGCCGCTGCGTTCCTTCTCGATCCGCATGAGCTCGTTGCCGTAGTCCTTGAGGAACTTGTCGTCGAAGTCCCCCCAGCGCATGAGGTTGCTCATGACCTGGACGCCCATGGCCCGTGGGTTGTTCCTGTCGGGGACGAACTCGCCGCCCAGGCCGACCATGTCCCGTTCCCACTGCTGCATTCCGAAGCTGTCGGACCGGGTGGCGGTGGCCAGGGTCAGACCGAGGTGCTCCTGCAGATCGCCGTACTGCTTCACACGGGCCTGGCCCAGCTCCATGTTCAGGTGTGGGTCGTTGATGCCCGCCCAGAAATTCAACACGCCCTTGGGGCCGAGCGTCGTCGCGAACTGCTCGGCGAACAGGTCGTCCCCGTTGTGCTTCTTCAGGAGGCCGTTGAGCTCGTCGAACTCCTCCGGGGACATGTCGTCGGGGGCCTTGGCGAGTTCCGCCGCCCGGTCGGCGGCCTTCAGCGCGTCGGCGGCGGCGTCGCGGTCGGAGTAGGAGGCGTCGGAGAAGCCGTGGGGGCTCTGGTCGGCCAGGGCCTTGAGGGCCCTGGCGGCGGTGGAGTCGCTCTCGGTGGCCTTGACGAGGATGTCCTGGATCTCGTCGCGGAGGTTGGTGACGTCCTGGGGGGTGTGGTCGGGGACGTCGGTTCCCGCGGCGGCGCGGTCGGGGTGGACGTTCATGGTGACGGTGAAGCCGCCGTCGGGGTTGGACCGCACGGTCAGGTTTTTCTTCAGGCCGCGGTCGATGGCGTCGTTGAGCTTGCGCTTGTACTCGACCAACTCGTCGCGGGTGTCCTGGAGGATGTTGCGGACGGAGGTGGCCTGGGTGTGGGCGTCGGCGAACTCGTGGACGGTCTTGGCGATGAATTCGCGGGTGACGGCCGCGTTGCAGCCGGTCCAGTCGGCCTTCTTGGCCTTCGCGTCGAGGTTGGACTCGGCGTCTTCCTTCAGGGTCTGGAGCTTGGTGACCATCTCCGACCAGTCGGTGACGGCCTTGTCCAGTTTGGAGAAGTCCGCGAAGCGGAGGGCGTCGAGCTTCACGGGCGCTGCGTCCTTTCGTCGAAGCCCTGGTCGAGGGTGGAGATGCTGTCGAACAGGCCGCTGATGTGTTGTTCGTCGTTGGCGTGGGCCTTGTTGGTGTACTCCAGGTGGTTGGAGATGTGGGCGCAGGCGTCGGTGAGGGTGCGCAACTGTTCCTGCCACCTGATGTTGACGTGGTCCAGGGCATCGCCGATCTCGAAGTCGCCCTTGAGGCCCATGGCCGCGCTGCCGCTGCTCTCCCGGGCGTGATCGCCGTCCTTGCGGAGCCGCTGGTAGAGGTCGAACGCCGCGTCGCCGACCTCCGCGAGGTCCTTCTGCTTCACCGAGAGCTCGCCGCTCGACGTCGAGGCGCCCCCGCTGCCGCCTCCGTCACCGTCGAGTTGGTTCAACCGCGTCTGTGTGGACTTCCGCTCCGCGGCGGCCGTCACCAGTCGGTTCCACTCGTCGTCGAACGACACGCGTCCTCCCCCATGACCGGAAATCTGCGCTGTGCAGGGGGACACACGCTATAGAGGCGGCGGCTGCGGATGCCAGCCCGAAGGCCGTGTGACGACCGCGCCGATACGGCCGTTCCGCGGACTCGGCGAAGCGCGGGATGCCCGGTTCACGGCGATGCACCCCGACGGAGATGTCCGGAAGGGGGAAGCATGCGCCTCCCGGCCGGGCGGACGCCGGGGACCGTGGCCGTTGCGTGAAGGTTCGGTGTGGAACCGGCCCCGGCCGGTGGCTCACGATGTTCGCGAGGCCCGGTGCCCGCGGTGCCCGACGGCGATCGCCACGCCGATCAGGACGGCGGCGGTCGACTCCAGCGGCACGGGGGTGAGGGGGGTGAGCAGGACCAGGACCGCGCCGAGGAGGCAGGCGCTCTCGGTCCGGCGGTCCGTGCCGTGCGGCCTGAGGTGGAAGAACCAGACCGTGACCAGGAAGACGGCGGTCGGCACCGCGACGGAGGCGCCCGCCTCGGCCGTCGTCACCTCCTCCGCGTGGTGGGTCGCCTGGTCGACCACGACCGCGATCCCCGACCCCACGGCGGCGATCGAGGAGAAGATCGCGTAGTGGCCGTAGCTCCACCTGAAGGCCAGGCTCCGGTGCCGCAGGAAGAGGTGCGCGGGACGCAGGGTGTAGATCCACCACATGGCGCAGACGACGACGAATCCGGAGACCGCCAGCTGGACCAGGACGTCGTCGGGTCCCTCGTCGTCCATCGCCGACTTCACCGCCAGCGTCGCCGACAGCACCGACTCGCCCAGCACGATCAGGCTGAACAGCACGTAGCGCTCCGAGACGTGGTGGGCGTGCCAGGGGGTGTTCCGGCTGCGCTCGGCCCACCAGGGGATCGTCAGCTCCACGGCGAACAGGACCACGAACGCGGCCACGCCGATGGGCTCGTCGATCGCCAGGCGCGCGATCCAGGCCAGCTGGACCAGGGTGATGCTCACCGCGAAGCGCAGCGCGGCCGGCCGCATCCGGGGGAGGGCCACCGCCACCCGCAGCCACTGGCCGACCAGGGCGAGCCGCATGATCACGTACCCCGCGACGGAGATCGCGAAGTCGCCCTCGAACGCCCGGGAGATGCCGGCGGCGAGCACCAGCACGCCGAACATCTGGACGAAGGCGCCGAGGCGGAAGACCAGGTCGTCGGAGTCGAAGGCGGAGGCGAACCAGGTCCAGTTCACCCAGGCCCACCAGATGCCGGCGAACGCCAGGGCGTACCAGAGGACGCCGTCCGCCGCGTGCCCGTCGACCACCGCGTGGTGGAGCCCCTCCGACACCTGCGTCACCGCGACCACGAAGACGAGGTCGAAGAACAACTCCAGCGGGGTGGCACGGCGGCCCGCCTCGTCCGGATCGCGGGCGGGCATGGTCACGAAGCGGTGGTGGATCCGGGTGAGAGCGCCGCGCATGAGGCGAGGCTAGGACATCCTTCCGTCACACTTCGGAAGGGCGCCGCTCCGGAGCGTTCGCGTCCGCCTCGCGGGGGCGGGGAGCCGCGGCCCGGCCGGCGGGCTGTGCTGTACTTCGACCGACGGATGTGCCGCTTCCGCCCGGAACGCGGCACCGATGGCACCACCCGCGCAGAGAAGTGGCCCACCCGCAGTGCGACTGAACCAGCTCGACGAACGCATCGTGCACGCCCTCGCCGAGGACGCCCGCCGCTCCTACGCCGACATCGGAGCCGAGGTGGGACTGTCCGCCCCGGCCGTCAAACGGCGGGTGGACCGGCTGCGGGAACAGGGGGCCATCACCGGCTTCACCGTGCGGGTGGACCCGGCGGCGCTCGGCTGGGAGACCGAGGGCTTCATCGAGATGTACTGCCGCAGCAACACCTCGCCCGAGGACATCCGCCGCGGCCTGGAGCGCTACCCGGAGGTGGCGTCGGCGTCGACCGTGACCGGCGACGCGGACGCCATCGTCCAGGTCTTCGCCTCCGACATGCGCCACTTCGAGCGGGTGCTGGAGCGGATCGCGGGCGAGCCGTTCGTGGAGCGCACCAGGTCGGTGCTGGTCCTCTCCCCGCTGGTGCGCCGTTACGGCTCCGGTTCGCCGGCCTGAGGGCGGGGACGGCGGAGCGGACGGGCCGGCGCAACGAATCGACGCACCGGCCCGAAAAGACGCAACGAACCGACGCATGGTGCGCAACGAGTGTGCCTTGTGGTGCCTCGGGGGCGACTCGTACCGTCGAATCGTCCCAGGTCGACCCGTCCGTGCCCCGGCACGGACGAACGAGGTGAAGAGGTTCCATGACGCCGCTGCGCACCGCGCTCCTCCAGGGTCCCGGCGGTGTTCCCGGCTCCACCGCGGAATCCCTGGCCGCCCTCGACCGCGCCGCCGCCCGGGCCGCCGCCGCGGGGGCCCGGCTGCTGGTCGCCTCCGAGCTGTACCTGACCGGGTACGCCCTCGGCGAGCGGGTGGCGGAGCTGGCCGAACCCGCCGGCGGGCCCGGCGCGACGGCGGTGGCCCGCATCGCCGCCGAGCGGGGCATCGCCATCGCCTACGGCTACCCCGAGCGCGCGGGGGACCGGGTCCACAACTCCGTCCAGCTCGTCGGCCCCGACGGCACCCGGCTCGCCAACTACCGCAAGACCCACCTGTACGGCCCCTACGAGAAGGCCCACTTCACCCCGGGCGAGACCCCGGTCGTCCAGGCCGACCTCGACGGCGTCCGCGTCGGGATGCTGATCTGCTACGACGTGGAGTTCCCCGAGAACGTCCGCGCCCACGCGCTGGCGGGGACCGAACTGCTGCTGGTGCCGACCGCGCTGATGCGCCCCTACGAGGTCGTCGCCGAAACGATCCTCCCGGCCCGTGCCCTGGAGAGCCAGCTCTACATCGCCTACGCCAACCGGTGCGGCACCGAGGGCGGGGGCGAGGACGCGATCGCCTTCGCGGGGCTGAGCTGCCTGGCCGCCCCGGACGGCACCGTCCGCGCCCGCGCGGGCGCGGGGGAGGACCTGGTCGTCGCCGACGTGGACCCGGCGCTGCTGAGGGCGTCGCGCGCGGACAACCCCTACCTGCGCGACCGCCGCCCCGAGCTCTACGCGTCCCTCGTCTGAGCCTCCCGCCCTCCGACCGAGCACGAGCAACCGCCCGGGCCACCACCCCCGGGCCCCCACGCACCACCTACGGAGAGAACCACCCCATGACCTCCACCGTGCCCACCGCCGTCCACGACGAGCAGCACACCGAGGCCCGGACCGAACCGCCCGTCACCATGTTCGGCCCGGACTTCCCGTTCGCCTACGACGACTACCTCGCCCACCCGGCCGGCCTCGGCCAGGTGCCGGCGACCGAGCACGGCACCGAGGTCGCGGTCATCGGCGGCGGCCTGTCGGGCATCGTCGCCGCCTACGAGCTGATGAAGATGGGCCTGCGGCCGGTGGTCTACGAGGCCGACCGGATCGGCGGACGGCTGCGCACGGCCCGCTTCGAGGGCTGCGACCCCGAACTGACCGCCGAGATGGGCGCGATGCGCTTCCCGCCGTCCTCCACCGCCTTCTGGCACTACGCGAACCTGGTGGGGCTGGAGACGAAGCCGTTCCCCAACCCGCTGGCCCCCGACACCCCCTCCACCGTCATCGACCTCAAGGGCGAGACCCACTACGCCCGCACCCTGGAGGACCTGCCGGACGTCTACCGCCAGGTGATGGAGGCGTGGAACGCCTGCCTGGAGGAGGGCGCGGACTTCTCCGACATGCAGAAGGCCATCCGCACCCGCGACGTGCCGCGCATCCGCGAGATCTGGTCGCGTCTGGTGGAGAAGCTGGACAACCAGACCTTCTACGGCTTCCTGTGCGACTCCCCGGCGTTCTCCTCCTTCCGCCACCGCGAGATCTTCGGCCAGGTCGGTTTCGGCACCGGCGGCTGGGACACCGACTTCCCCAACTCCATCCTGGAGATCCTGCGGGTGGTCTACACCGGCGCCGACGACGACCACCGCGGCATCGTCGGCGGCAGCCAGCAGCTCCCGCTGCGGCTGTGGGAGCGCGAGCCCGCCAAGCTGGTGCACTGGCCCGTCGGCACCTCGCTGAAGTCCCTCCACGACGGTGAGCCGCGCCCGGCCGTGACCCGGCTGCACCGCACGGCGGGCAACCGCATCACCGTCACCGACGCGAACGGGGACGTCCGCACCTACCGGGCCGCGATCTTCACCGCCCAGTCGTGGATGCTGCTGTCGAAGATCGACTGCGACGACGACCTGTTCCCCATCGACCACTGGACGGCGATCGAGCGCACCCACTACATGGAGTCCTCCAAGCTGTTCGTGCCGGTGGACCGGCCGTTCTGGCTGGACAAGGACGAGCGCACGGGCCGGGACGTGATGAGCATGACGCTCACCGACCGCATGACCCGCGGCACCTACCTGCTGGACAACGGCCCGGACAAGCCGGCCGTGATCTGCCTCTCCTACACCTGGTGCGACGACTCCCTGAAGTGGCTGCCGCTCAGCCCTCGCGAGCGGATGGAGGTCATGCTCAAGTCGCTGCGGGAGATCTATCCGAACGTCGACATCCGCAAGCACATCATCGGCAACCCGGTCACCGTCTCCTGGGAGAACGAGCCCTACTTCATGGGCGCCTTCAAGGCGAACCTGCCGGGCCACTACCGCTACCAGCGGCGGCTGTTCACCCACTTCGTGCAGGACCGGCTGCCCGAGGACCGGCGGGGCCTGTTCCTGGCCGGCGACGACATCTCCTGGACGGCCGGCTGGGCCGAGGGCGCGGTGCAGACGGCGCTCAACGCGGTGTGGGGCGTGATGCACCACCTCGGCGGCTCCACCGACCCGGCCAACCCCGGACCGGGCGACGTCTACGACGAGATCGCCCCGGTCGAACTGCCCGAGGACTGAGGGGAGTCGGAGGACGCCCGGCGGAACCGTCCCGCCGGGCGTCCGGTGCGGCCCGCCCGGGACGCCGACCCGCACGAGGAGAACGACGCCGCCTCGGTGCCGCTGCGCGCCGCGCGGGGACCGCACCGTCGAGACCGTCGAGACGAAGCCGGCGATCGACCCGGGCGAGCACACCGTCCGCGTCCACCGGCGGTGAGGGCGCCGGGCGTGCCGCGGAAGGGGGGCCGCGTCACGCCCCGGCCGTGCCGACCGTGCTCTCCCGGACGATCAGCCGGTAGTCCGCCTCGACCTCCCGCACCTCGGCCGCGTCGCCCTCCGCCCGCCGCGCGGCGCGGCCGGTGCCGCCGATGCGCGCGTCGAGCAACTCCACGGCCGTACGGGCGATCTGGCCCTTGTCGGGGGAGATCGTGGTCAGTGTGGGGGTGCTGTAGCGGCCGTCCTCGATGTCGTCGAAGCCCGCCACCGCCACGTCCTGCGGCACCCGCAGGCCGGCGGAGAGGGCGGTGCGCAGCGCGCCGAGCGCCAGCAGGTCGTTGAAGCAGAAGACGGCCTGCGGCGGTTCGTCCAGGGCCAGCAGACGGCGCATCACCTCGGCTCCGTCGGCGCGGTGGTAGGACCGGGTGGAGGGCGTCAGCCGATCGTCGTAGGGGAGTCCGGCGGCTTCGAGCGCCTGCCGGTATCCGGCCAGCCGCAGGTGGGCGGTGTTGGCGCTGGGGTTGTCCTGGGCGCCGATGGCGCCGATGCGGGTGTGGCCGAGGGAGATCAGGTGCTCGGTCATCTCGCGCGCCGCCCGCTGGTTGTCGATGGCCACGTGGTGGGTGGGGCCGTCCAGGATGCGCTCGCCGAGCAGGACCAGCGGGGTGTTGTCGGTGCGGGCGGCCAACTCCTCGCGGCCGACGGTGAGGGGGCTGAAGATGAGCCCGTCGATGAGCTGTTCGCGGATGCCCTGGAGCACCTGGCGCTCGCGGTCGGCCAGGCCGTCGGTCTGGTCGATCAGCACCGTCCAGCCGCGCTCGGCGGCGGCGTCGATGACGAACCGGGACAGCTCGGCGAAGTACGGGGCGTCCAGCTCGGGGAGGGCCAGGGCGATCACGCCCGTGCGGCCGCGGCGCAGGTTGCGGGCGGAGAGGTTGGGGCGGTAGTCCAGCTCGGCCAGGGCCTTCTCGACCTTCTCCCGGGTGTGCGGAGCCACATAGGTGTAACCGTTGACCACGTTGGAGACGGTCTTGACCGACACCCCGGCCCGTGCGGCCACGTCCTTGAGGCTGGCGCCCACGTCAATCACCTCCACGGCACCCTCGGGTGCCCCCGTCGCGAAGCGGCTCGTCCACCCTGGCACATCCCCGGCGGCCGGTGCGGGCCGACTCGGCACCCGGTGCCACAGGTGGAGACCTCCGGCGCGCGCCACCCGTTGCGGAAGCACTGCGGTCGAGACTATTTACAACGCTGTTTCAACGATGTAATCGTATCCGCGCACGGCAGTCGCCCGCTCCCTCGGAGCCCGTGGAAGCACCCGCGAGCACCGCGGCGGGGAACGCGGCGACGGTCCGTGGCAGCGGTTCGTACGCGGTGAGCGTACTCCGCGGGCGGGGCCCGCCTCCCCGCGCGTCCGCCCGCGGCCCGCCCCTCCGACACCGCCCCTCCAACACCGCCCTTCCAGCACCAGGGAGTTCCCCCCATGCCCACGGCCCGTCTCACCCTCGACCCCGGCTTCCGCGTCGGCACCGTGGACCGACGCCTGTTCGGCTCCTTCGTCGAGCACATGGGCCGGACGGTCTACACCGGGATCTTCGAACCCGGGCACCCCGCGGCCGACTCCGAGGGCTTCCGCACCGACGTGCTCGACCTCGTCCGCGAACTGGGCGTCACCCTCGTGCGCTACCCCGGCGGCAACTTCGTCTCCAACCACCGCTGGGAGGACGGGGTGGGCCCCCGCGAGGAGCGCCCCACCCGCCTGGACCTGGCCTGGCGCAGCGTGGAGAGCAACGCCTTCGGCCTCAACGAGTTCATGGCCTGGACCGCCAAGGCCGGCGTCGAGCCGATGATGGCGCTCAACCTCGGCACCCGCGGCACCCCCGAGGCCCTGGCCCTGCTGGAGTACGCCAACCACCCCGGCGGCACCGCCCACTCCGAACTGCGCCGCTCCCACGGCGTGCCCGACCCGCACGGCATCCGCCTGTGGTGCCTGGGCAACGAACTCGACGGCCCCTGGCAGATGGGCCACAAGACCGCCCACGAGTACGGCCGGCTGGCCGCCGAGACCGCCCGCGCCATGAAGCGCTTCGACCCCTCCCTGGAACTGGTCGCCTGCGGCAGCTCCAACGCCGACATCCCCACCTTCGCCTCCTGGGAGGCGACCGTCCTGGAGCACACCTACGAGTTCGCCGACTACATCTCCCTGCACGCCTACTACGACCCCGAGGCCACCGACGCCGACTCCTTCCTGGCCAGCGGCGCCGGGATGGACCGGATGATCGACGCGATCACGGCCACCGCCGACCACGTCGGCGCCAAGCTGCGCAGCGGCAAGAAGATCAAGCTCTCCTTCGACGAGTGGAACGTGTGGTACCAGAGCCGCTTCGGCGGCGAGGACTCCCTGGAGTGGCGGACCGCCCCCCGGCTCATCGAGGACGTCTACGACGTCACCGACGCCGTCGTCGTCGGCAGCCTGCTGATCACCCTGCTGCGCCACGCCGACCGGGTCGGCGCCGCCTGCCAGGCCCAACTCGCCAACGTCATCGCCCCGATCATGACCGAGCCCGGCGGCCCCGCCTGGCGACAGACGATCTTCCACCCCTTCGCGCGGACCGCCCGCCACGCCCGCGGCACGGTGCTGCGCGTGGAGCCGGAGTCGCCGGTGATCGAGACCGAGAAGTACGGCGAGGTCCCGGCCCTGTGGGCCACGGCCACCCACGACGAGGAGAGCGGCGAGATCGCCCTGTTCGCCGTCAACCGCGACCGCACCTCGCCCCTGACCCTCTCCGCCGACCTGCGGCCCTTCCCCGGCGCCCGGGTGGTCGAACACCTGGTGCTCGCCGACGACGACCCCACGGCCGTCAACACCGCCGACCACCCCGACCGCGTCCGTCCGCGCCCGGTGACCGGCACCGGGACCGACGACGGCACCCTCACCGCGGAACTGCCGCCGGTCTCCTGGACCATGATCCGGCTCGCCACCCGCTGACACCCCCCGCCCCCGCTCCCTCCCCTCCACCCTCCGCCGCCCCGGCGCGGCCCACCGCCCTCACCAGGAGCAGAACATGCGAGGCACACCCCAGAACGGCACGACCATGCGGCGCCGCTCCTTCCTCGGCGCCGCGGGCGCCCTGGCCGGCACCGGCCTGCTCACCGCCTGCGGCTCGGGCACCAGGCTGGGCGCCGACGGCGGCACCCCCGACGACGCGCCGAGCTTCTCCGGCGGCGAGTACGACGGCCCCAAGGTGACCCTCCAGTACTGGAACGGCTTCACCGGCGGCGACGGCCCCCACATGCGCGCCATGGTCGAGGCGTTCAACAAGGAGTACGCCGGCCGCATCGAGGTCAGGAACACCACCCGCCAGTGGCAGGACCTCTACCCGGCGATGCCCACCGCCATCACCGCGGGCAAGGGCCCCGACGTCGCCGTCGTCCACAACGACTGGGTCGCCACCTTCGCCGCCCGCGGCACCCTCGTCCCCCTGGACGACGTGGTCTCCGCGATCGGCATGAAGGAGAGCGACTTCATCCCCGCCGTCTGGCAGGCCGGCGTCTACCGCGACAAGCGCTACAGCGTCCCGCTCGACGTGCACTGCCTGGCCGACTACGCCAACGCCCGGCACCTGGCCCGCGCCGGCCTGGACGCCCCGCCCCAGGACCGCTCCGGGTACGAGGACGCGCTCGCCGAACTCCGGGACGCCGGGGTGAAGCACCCGTTCTGGATGCCCAACAAGTGGCCCGCGCACCTGATGTTCATGTCCCTGCTGTGGCAGTTCGGCGGCGAACTGTACAGCGAGGACGGCACCAGGGCGCTGTGGGGCTCCGACGCCGGCGTCGAGGCGCTGAGCTGGATGCGGAAGCAGGTCGAGAAGGGGTACGGACCCGCCCAGGTCGCCCAGGACGCCCAGTACAACGCCTTCAAGAACGGCAAGGTCGCCTTCACCTGGGACGGCATCTGGCAGATCAACGACCTGCGGACCAACGCGAAGGACCTGCGCTGGCGGATGGCGCCGATCCCCGTGATCGGCGAGAGGGCCGCCGTGTGGAGCGCCTCGCACAACTTCGTGCTCACCTCGCAGGCCGCCAAGGACGAGAACAAGGTGCAGGCCGCCAAGTTCTTCATCGACCACATGAGCAAGCGGTCCACCGAGTGGGCCAAGGCCGGGATGATCCCCGCCCGCAACTCCGTCCGCGCCGAGCGCGAGGTGGCGAAGCTGCCGCAGATCGCCCTGGCGGAGGACGTGGAGGTCTTCCGCTTCCTGCCCGCCCTGCCCGGCGTCGGCGACGTCCAGTCCAAGGCGCTGGAACTGGCCGTCCAGAAGGCGATCCTGGGCCGGGCCGAGCCCGCCGAGGCGCTGGCCGAGGGCGTGCGGACGGCCGACAGGGTCCTGGCCGAGAACCAGCGGAAGTACGCGAAGTGAGGCATGCGACGTGGCACCGCGGCTGACCGCACGGCAGACCACCGAGAAGGCCGGCCGGGCTCCGGCCCGGGGCCCCTCGCGGGTCGCCACCCGCCCCTACCGGCGGTGGACGCCGTACCTCTTCACGGCGCCCTACCTGGCGCTGTTCGCGACGTTCGTGCTGGTCCCCATCGGCTACGGCCTGTGGATCAGCTTCCACGACTGGGACATCAACGTCCCGGCCAAGCCCTTCGTCGGGCTCGACAACTACCGCGAACTGTTCGACCCGGCGAGCGTGGACGGGCCGCGCTTCTGGGCCGCGATGCGCGCGACCGGGGTCTTCACCGCCCTGTCGCTGCCGTTCCTGCTGGTCGTGCCGTTGTTCGTCGCGCTGCTGATGAACGGCCGCTTCCGCGGACGCAACCTGTACCGGGCGGTGTACTTCGCCCCCTACGTCCTGGGGGTGGCCGTCGTCGGCCTGCTGTGGCGCTTCCTGCTCGACGGCAACATCGGCGCGGTCAACCACTACCTCGGCGTGCTCGGGCTGCCCGACGACGTCCAGTGGACGACCGACACCCCCGCCGCCTGGTGGGCCCTGGTGGGCGTCACCGTCTGGTGGACGCTCGGCTTCAACGCCGTCGTCTACCTCGCCGGCCTCCAGGACATCCCCGCGGAGCTCTACGAGGCCGCCCGGGTCGACGGCGCCGGCGCCTGGCACCGGTTCGTCCACGTCACCCTGCCCGGTCTGCGGCCGGTGCTGCTGTTCGTGGTCAACTCCACGCTGCTGGCCTCGGCCAACATGTTCGGCCAGTCCTACCTCATCACGGCCGGCGCCCCGGCGGACGAGACCAAGACCGCGATCTTCCTGATCGCCGAGACCGGTCTGCGCCGCTTCGAGATGGGCACCGCCTCGGCGATGAGCTTCGTGCTCGCCCTGACCCTGATGGCCGCCAGCGCGGTGCTCTTCCGCATCTTCCGCGACCGGCAGGAGGACCGATGACCACCCCCCGCACCACCGCCGCCCCCACGGACTCCCCGGCCCCCGGCGGGCCGGTCGCCCGCGGACGGCGGGAGCCGCAGACCGGGCCGGTCGCCCGACGGCGGCTGCGCCGCTCCCTGCTCCACCTGGTGCTGGCCGTCGTCGCGGCGCTCTACCTCAGCCCGCTGCTGTACATGCTGGTCACCTCGTTCAAGACCCGCGGCGAGGCCGGGGCCACCGAGCCGCGGTGGATCCCCGACCCGTTCACCCTGGACGCCTACCGGCACGTGCTGGGCTCCACCGACAGCCCCGTCGTGCAGTGGTTCCTCAACAGCCTGCTGGCGGCGTCCGCCCACGCGCTGCTGGTCCTGGCCACCGCGGCCCCGGCGGCGTACGCGCTGGCCCGGATGGACTTCCGCGGCCGGGGAGCGATCTTCGCCGGCGTCGTGGCCACCCTCTTCGTGCCGCCGGTGATCCTGCTGGTCCCCAACTTCCTGATCGTCAACGAGCTGGCCTGGGTGGACAGTCTGCCCGCGGTGATCGTGCCCGGAGCGGCGGGCGCGTTCGGCGTCTTCTTCCTGCGGCAGTTCTTCCTCACCCTGCCCGCCGAACTGGAGGAGGCCGCCGAGATCGACGGCTGCAACCGGTGGCAGATCTTCGTCCGGGTCGTCCTGCCGCTCTCCCGGCCCGCCCTGGTCACCCTCGGCCTGCTGGCCTTCCTGTCCAACTGGAACGACTTCCTGTGGCCGCTGTACGTGCTGCTCAGCCCCGAGTCGCTGACGTTGCCCGCGGGCCTGGCCAACTTCCAGGGCGCCAACAACATCCGCTACGACCTGCTGATGGCCGGGGCCGTCATCGCCGGCGTCCCCGTCCTGCTGCTGTACGTCGTGGCGCAGCGCTGGGTGATCGAGGGGGTGTCCCGCTCGGGTCTGAAGGGCTGAGGGACGAGGCGGAGGAAGGGGGCACGCGGGGGACGCCCGCGCCGTGCGGGGACGACGCTCACGCCGTGCGGGAGCCGGCGCGGCGCCCCAGCGGCGTGAGCAGACAGCGCCCCACCAGGCCCACCCCGGCGTCCAGTCGGCGGGTGAACTCCTCGGCCAACTCCGGCAGTCCCCGCACGCTCCACAGCAGGCGCGCCGCCGACCAGGCCGCGTCCCGGGCCCGCTCCATGCTCCAACTGGCGACCAGGTGGGTGAGCGGGTCGGCGACGTCCAGCGGGTCGGGGCCGGGCATCAACTCCTCGCGCACCCGCTCCTCCAGCCCCACCAGGACGTCGCCGATCCGGTCGAACGAGCCCTGGAGGTCGGCCGGTTCGCAGCCGTGGAGCCGGGCGGTGTCCACCACCGCCAGCGCCAGGTCGTACCCGATGTGCGCGTTGATCCCCGCCAGCGCGAACTGCACCGGATACACCCCCGGATGGTGGCGCGCCAGGAACAGCGGGCGCCAGCACTCGGGGACGTCCGCCCCGGCGGCGTCGCGGTCGACGGCGGCGAGGTAGCGGTGGGCGAAGACCGTCGCCAGGCCCGCCGTGGTCCGGGGGCGGGGGAGGAGTCCGTCGGCGAGGTGCCGGCGCACCGCCAGCGTCACGGTCAGGTAGACCCCGTTGAAGACGGCCACCCCGTCGTGCCGCGGCAGGGTCTCCCGCAGGGCCCGCATCCGCGCGACCACCCCGTCCACGGCGGCCGTCCCGTACTGCGTCGTCGTCATGCGCACAGCGTGACAGGCGGACACGGAGCGTAGGGGTGGACGTGGGAAGTGCCCCCGGATCGGGCGACGTCCGAAAGGGGGAGCACGGCCGGACGCGACCGCTCGGGGGGCTCGGGGGAGAGGCTCGGGTGGCGAGGGGCGCGCCACGGCGGTGGCGCGCCCCTCGCCACCCCTACCGCCGGTCGGGACCGCCGGGGCCCGCCTCGCCGTCGCTCCTGCCGGTGTCGGTCGGGTCGGCGTCGCCGACGTCGTAGGAGGAGGTGCCCTCGTCCAGCAGGGGCTCCTGCTCGCGCAGGTGCGCCGGGGCCAGCGCCCGCAGCACGTGGTAGCCGGTGAGGACGACGATGGTGCCCAGCGCGATGCCGTTCAGCTCGAAGGTGTCGGTGATCTCCAGGGAGACTCCGCCGACGCCGATGATGATGCCCGCCGCCACCGGCACCAGGTTCAGGGGGTTGCGCAGGTCCACGTTGCCCGCGAGCCAGATCTGCGCGCCCAGCAGGCCGATCATGCCGTAGAGGATCACGGTGATGCCGCCCAGCACCCCGCCGGGGATCGCGGCGATCACCGCCCCGAACTTCGGACAGAGCCCGAACAGCACCGCGAAGCACGCGGCGGCCCAGTAGGCGGCGGTGGAGTAGACGCGGGTCGCGGCCATCACGCCGATGTTCTCGGAGTACGTGGTGGTGGCCGGGCCGCCGACCGCGGTGGACAGCACCGTGGCCGCGCCGTCGGCGCCGATCGCGGTGCCCAGCGCGTCGTCCAGCCGGTCGCCGGTCATCTCGCCCACGGCCTTCACGTGGCCCGCGTTCTCGGCGATCAGCGCTATCACCACCGGCAGCGCCACCAGGATCGCCGACCACCGGAACTCGGGGGCGTGCAGGGAGGGCAGCCCGATCCAGTCCGCCTCGGCCACCGCCGAGAGGTCCAGCCGCCAGTGGTCGACGGCCTCCGCGCCGCCCGCCGGAGAGTGGATCTTCCCGAAGAGGACGTCGAAGAGCCAGGAGACGGCGTAGCCGAAGACCAGGCCCAGGAAGATCGCGATCCGCGACCAGAACCCGCGCAGGGCCACCACGGCGAGCCCGGTGAAGAGCATGGTCAGCAGCGCCGTCCACTGGTCCTGCGGCCAGTACGTCGAGGCCGTCACCGGGGCCAGGTTGAAGCCGATCAGCATCACGACCGCGCCGGTGACCACGGGCGGCATCACGGCGTGGATGACCCGGGCGCCGAACCGCTGCACCACGAACCCGGCCAGCAGCAGCACCACGCCGACGACCAGCAGCGCCCCGGTGATCGTCGCGCTGTCGCCCCCCGACGCCCGGATCGCCGCGGCGACCCCGACGAAGGAGAGGCTGGAGCCCAGGTAGCTGGGCACCCTGCCGCGGGTCAGCAGCAGGAAGACCGCGGTGGCGACGCCGGACATCATGATGGCGAGGTTGGGGTCCAGGCCCATGAGAACGGGGGCCACGAAGGTGGCCCCGAACATGGCGACCACGTGCTGTGCGCCCAGTCCGGCCGTCCGCGGCCACGACAGCCGCTCGTCGGGCCGTACGACGGCTCCGGGCGCGGGCGTCCGCCCGTCGCCGTGCAGGGTCCAGCGCAGGCCGAGGCCCATGGCGGTGCTCCGTTCCGTGGAGTGGATGCGCTCAGGTGTACGAGCGGAATTGATCGGTCCACATGCTACGGGTCGTCGTCGCGGCCGTCAGGCGGCGGAACGCGCTCGACGGCGCCGGGAATCCGCCCCGCTCGGGACGCCGCTCGGGGCCCGCCGCCGGGCCTCACTCGCCCGACGGCAGCCGCTCGCCGGCCGTGTCCGCCCGCGCGCCCGCCACCGGACCCGTCGGCGCCGGCCGCAGCACCCCCGCGCCCGCCACCAGTCCCAGCAGCAGGACGGTGATCAGGCCGAAGGAGACCGACAGGGAGGTGAACTCGGCGATCCACCCGACCGCCGCCGGGGCCGCCAGCCCCGAGGCGTACGCCAGCGTCGCCACCCCCGCGATGGCCCGGCCGGGGGCCGCGGACTCGGCGCGGCCCGCCGCCGCGAAGCACAGCGGCACCACCACCGCGATCCCGACGCCGATCAACGCGAAGCCCGCCACCGCCGGCGGCGGCGTGGCCGCGGTGACCACCAGGACGCCGCCGGCGGTGGCCAGGGCGCCGCCGGCCCGGACGGTGCGCACCGGGCCGAGGCGGCGGACGACGGCGTCCCCGGCCAGTCGGGCGGCGGCCATGGTGCAGGCGAACGCGGTGTACGCGGTCGCCGCGAGCCCCGGCGAGGCGCCCGTCTCGTCCCGCAGGTGGATGCCGGCCCAGTCCATCGAGGCGCCCTCGGCGAAGACCGCGAAGAAGCCGATCGCCCCGACGGCCAGCACCCCGCGGTCGGGCAGCGCGAAGTGCGGCGGCTCCTCCCGCGCCGGATCGGCCCGCACGTCCAGCGTCCGGCGCGCCGCGACCACTCCCGCCACGGCGAGCACCGGCGCGGCCAGGGCGAGGTGGACCCGGGCGTCGAGGGCGAGGTGCGCGGCGAGCGCGCCCGCCGCGCCGCCCAGCAGCGCGCCGACGCTCCACATCCCGTGCAGGCCCGACATCACCGACCGGCCCATGCGCTCCTCGACCTGCACCGCGTGGGCGTTCATCGCCACGTCCGTGATGCCCAGGCCCGCGCCGTAGAGGAAGAGGGCCCCGCACAGCCAGCCGAACCCGGGCGCCAGGGCGGGCAGCGCCACCCCCGCGCAGCACAGCGCGACCAGCACCCGCAGCGCGGCGCGCGGCCCGTGGCGGTGGGCCAGCCGCGCCGACAGCGGCATCGAGGCGGCGGCCCCCACGGTGGCGAAGACCAGGGCGAGCCCGAGCCGGCCCGTGCCCAGGCCCAGGTGCTCCTGGATCCAGGGGATGCGGGTGGCGAAGCCGCCGCTCACCGCCCCGTGGACGGTGAAGACCACGGCGACGGCGCGCCGGGCGCGCACCACCTCGCTCCGCCCGGTGTGCCCGTCCGCGCGTTCCACCGGTTCCACGGGCCCCATGGGCTCCTCCCGTCGTCCGTCCCTCGTCCGCTCCGGTCAGTCTCCCCGCAGATTTGCCCGTACATCCGGGGAGTTTCGGGCGACGACACCGCCCCCGCCGGGCGGGGCCAGCACCCCGGCGGCCAGGACGAGGACGGCCGTACCCGCGGTGACCAGGCCGAACGCCGCGCGGAGCGAGGCGAGTTCGCCGAGTGCGCCGATGACGGTGGGCGCGATCAGCCCGGTGGTGTAGGTGATGGTGGCGACCCCGGCGATGGCCTGGCTCGGGTCCGGGCCGCCGTGTCCGGCCGCCGCGAAGCACAGCGGCACCACCACCGCGATCCCGACGCCCAGCAGCGCGAAGCCGGCGATGCCCGCCACCGGTCCGGAGGCGGTGACCACCAGGACGCCGCCGGCGGTGGCCAGGGCGCCGCCGGCCCGGACGGTGCGCACCGGGCCGAGGCGGCGGACGACGGCGTCCCCGGCCAGGCGGGCGGCGGCCATGGTGCAGGCGAACGCGGTGTAGCTCGCGGCGGCCACCGCCTCCGAGGCCCCGGCGACCTCCCCGAGGTAGACCCCGGACCAGTCCATCGAGGCGCCCTCGGCGAGCACCGCGCACACTCCCACCGCGCCGATGAGCAGCGCCGAACGCGGGGGCAGCGCGAAGCGCGGCGGCGCCTCCCGCGCCGGATCGGGGCGCACGTCCGGCAGGCCGCGGCAGGCCGCGGGCGCCGCGGCGACCAGGACCGCCGCGGCCACCGCCAGGTGGAGCCGGGCGTCCAGGCCGAGGTGGACGGCCGCCACCCCCGCCGCCGAGCCGAGCAGCGCGCCGACGCTCCACATCCCGTGCAGCCCGGACATGATGGAGCGGCCGTGGCGCCGCTCCACCTCCACCCCCTGCGCGTTCATGGCCACGTCCGCCGTCCCGGCGGTGGCGCCGAAGACGAACAGCGCGGCACAGAGCACGGCCACGTGCGGGGAGAGGGCGGGCAGGGCCAGGGAGGCGCACCACAGGATCAGCAGGGCGCGCACCGCGGCCTTGGTGCCGTGGCGGTGCACGATGCGCCCGGCCAAGGGCATGGCGAGCGAGGCGCCGATGGCGGGGAAGGCCAGGGCCAGGCCCAACTGGCCGGTCCCGAGGTCGAGTTGCTCCCGCAGCCAGGGGATGCGGGTGGCGAAGCCGCCGGTAACCGCGCCGTGGAGGGCGAAGACCACGGCGATCGAGCGTCGCTCCCGGCGGCCGGCCCGGCGGATGGGGGGAATCGGCATGGGCGTAAACTATCAGGAAGCCTGCCTGAAAGAGCAGGGAAATCTGCGAGGATTCCGGCATGCCCTCCGCTGCGCGCACCGCATCGCCCCGCACGGCCCGCGCGATCAACGACCGGATCGCGCTCGAACTCCTGGTGGAACACGGGTCCCTGACGGCAGGCCGGCTCAAGGAGCTGACCGGGCTCTCCCGGCCCAGCGTCGCCGACCTCCTGCAACGGCTCCAGGACGACGGCCTGGTCCGGGTCGTCGGCGAGGCGGGGGAGGCCCGCCGCGGCCCCAACGCGCGGCTCTACGGCCTGGTCGCCGACCGCGCCCACGTCGCGGCCGTCGACGTCCGCGCCACGAGCGTCTCCTTCGCCCTGGCCGACCTCGCGGGCGCCCCGGCCGGCCGGGGGACGCTCCACCTCGAGGACGGCGGGACGGTCGCCCCCGACGGCCCCGGCGGCCCCGACGCACCCGGCGACTTCGACGCCCCCGACGGCCCCGTGGCACGGACGGTGGCGGCCCTGGAGGAGGCGCTGCGCGCGAGCGGCGCGACCGCGCTGCACACCGTCGCCGTCGGCGCCCCCGGCATGGTCGACCCCGCCACCGGGGCCCTCGGCCGCGGCACCGCCCTGCCCGCCTGGCACGCCCGCGTCCCCGACGCGCTCCGCGAACGGCTGGGCGTCCCCGTGCTGTTGGAGAACGAGGTGAACCTGGCGGGCATCGCCGAGCACCGGCTCGGCGCCGCACGCGGCCGCGACACCTTCGTCCTGCTGTGGCTGGGCCACGGCGTGGGCGCCGCCGTCGTCCTGGACGGCCGGCTGCGCCGCGGGGCCTCCGGCGGCACCGGCGAGATCGGCTTCCTGCCGGTTCCCGGCACCGCCGCACTGCCCTCGGCGACCGCCTGCGACGGCGGCTTCCACTCCCTGACGGGCGGCGCGGCCGTCTGCGCCCTGGCCCGCGAACACGGCCTGGCGGCGCCCCCGTACGACCCGGCGGACGGCGCCCGCGCCGCCGAGACGGTGGTGCGGGCCGCGGCGGCGGGCGAGGCGGGGAGGAGGGGGGACGCGTTCCTGGACGCGCTGGCCGACCGGATCGCCGTGGGCGTCGCCGCCGTCGTCTCCGTGCTCGACCCCGGCTGCGTGGTGCTCGGCGGCGAGGTGGGCCGGGCCGGGGGACGGGCGCTCGCCGACCGGGTCGCCGGACGCCTGGCCGGCCTGTCCCCCCTGGCCACCGAGGTGCTGTGCGGAACCGTCGAGGACAGTCCGGTGCTCGGCGGCGGCCTGGTGACGGCCCTGGACGCGGCCCGACGGGAGTTGTTCGCCCCCGCCCCCGCATGAGATGCCCGGATGATCCCGTGTGAGGCACCCCACAAAAATCCCGCTCGTCGGCCGTGGCACACTGGTGCCGTACCAACGTCAAGCGCACTCCGGGGTCGGTGAAACTCCGAACCGGCGGTTACAGTCCGCGACCCGACCGCAGCCTGCGGCCGGTTGACCAGGTGAAATTCCTGGACCGACGGTCAAAGTCCGGATGGGAGGCAGTGCGCGGCGGGCCGTGGTGCGGCCGGTACGCCGTCGTCGGCGGACATCCGCGCGTTCCTCGTGGACGCGCGAGGAGTCCCGGCGTTCGGCGCTGCCGTCCGTCGCCGTGAGACCGCCCCGGTCGTTCCGCGACCACCCCGGAGTCCGTGCCCGGAGAGGCAGGAGGACCCGGTGGCCGCAGCCGCAGAGCACACCGCGCGGGAGCGCGAACGCGACGCCATGCGTCGCGCCGTCGCCCTCGCCGCCCGCGGACTCGGCTCCACCAGCCCCAACCCCGTCGTCGGCTGTGTCGTCCTCGACGCCTCCGGCCGCGTCGTGGGCGAGGGCTGGCACCGGCGCGCCGGCGGCCCCCACGCCGAGGTCCACGCCCTCGCCGCCGCCGGCGAGGCCGCCCGCGGCGGCACCGCACTCGTCACCTTGGAACCCTGCGACCACACCGGCCGCACCGGCCCGTGCAGCCGGGCCCTGATCGACGCCGGCGTCGCCCGGGTGGTCTACGCCGTCGCCGACCCCACCCCCGCCGCCCGCGGCGGCGCGGCGACCCTCGCCGCCGCCGGGATCGACGTCGAGGGCGGACTGCTCGCCGACGAGGCCGCCGAGGTCAACGAGGCCTGGCTGACCTCGGTACGGCTCGGCCGCCCGCACGTGCGGTGGAAGTACGCCGCCACCCTCGACGGCCGGATCGCCGCCGCCGACGGCACCAGCCGCTGGATCACCTCCGGCGAGGCCCGCGCGGACGTCCACCGGCTGCGCGCCGAGGCCGACGCCGTCCTCGTCGGCTCCGGCACCGCCCGCACCGACGACCCCCACCTCGCCGTCCGCGGCGTTCCCGACGCCGTCCAGCCGCTGCGCGTCGTCGCCGACACCGAGGCCACCGCCGTCAAGCCCGGCGCCCGGATCCTGGACGACGCCGCCCCCACCCTGATCGCCGTCGCCGCCGACCTGCCCGACGGCGCCGCCGCCCACCTGGACGGCCGCGCCGAGGTCCTGCGGGTGCCGCGCGCCGCCTCGGGACGCGGCCTGGACGTCACCGCCCTGCTCACCGCCCTGCACGAGCGCGGCGTGAGATCCGTGCTGCTGGAGGGCGGCCCCACCCTGGCCGGGGCCTTCGTCGCCGCCCGCGCCGTGGACCGCGTCACCGCCTACCTCGCCCCCGCCCTGCTGGGCGCCGGGCCCGCCGCCCTCGCCGACGCCGGAATCACCACGATCGCCGACGCGTTGCGCCTGACGGTGACCGGCACCGAGCGGCTCGGGCCCGACCTGCGCGTCGACGCCGTCCCCGCGCCCCGCCCCGCCGCCCCCGCCGTCCCCGAACCCGAGGAGTCCTGAGTGTTCACCGGAATCGTCGAAGAACTGGGCGAGGTCGTCGCCGTCGAGAAGCTGGAGGACGCCTCCCGCTTCCGGCTGCGCGGCCCGAAGGTGACCGAGGGTGCCAAGCACGGCGACTCGATCGCCGTCAACGGCGTCTGCCTGACCGTCGTGGACACCGCGGACGGCGAGTTCACCGCCGACGTCATGGCCGAGACGCTGAACCGCTCCGGTCTCGGCGCGCTCGCCCCCGGCGACCGCGTCAACCTGGAACGCCCCATGGCGCTCGGCGGCCGGCTGGGCGGCCACCTCGTCCAGGGCCACGTGGACGGCACCGGCACCATCACCGAGCGCGTCCCCGGCGAGAACTGGGAGATCGTCAGGATCGCCGTCCCGCCCCGCCTGGCGCGGTACATCGTGGAGAAGGGCTCCATCACCGTGGACGGCGTCAGCCTGACCGTGGTCGAGGCGGGCGAGGAGCACTTCACCGTCAGTCTCATCCCCACCACCCTGGACCTCACCACTCTCGGGGTGAAGAAGGTCGGGGACCCGGTCAACCTGGAGGTCGACGTCCTGGCCAAGTACGTCGAGCGGCTGCTGGGACACCGCGCCGCCCCCGCGTCCGACGAGGCCGGCGAGGCCGCCGGAGCCGCCCGATGAGCGCCCTGGAGTGGGTCGACACCACCCTCAACGGCATCGCCTTCGAGGCGTTCGGACAGCCCGTGAAGTGGTCCGACATGGTCGGCAACACCATGGGCCTGCTGGCGCTCGCCCTCGGCTGGGTGCGGTCCCTGTGGACCTGGCCCGCCCAGCTCCTCTCCGGCCTCGTCCTGGTGGCCGCCTACGCCTCCGCCCAGCTCGGCGGCGGCGTCGGCAAGCAACTGCTGGTCATCGGCGTCGCCGTGTGGGGCTGGTACCAGTGGCGCCGGCGCAGCGGCACCGAGCCGGCCGGCGCCGACGGGACCGATGGGACCGACGGCAAGATCCCCGTGCGGTTCGCCACCTGGCGCGAACGCGCCTGGCTGGTCGGCGGCACGGCCGCCGGGACGCTCGCCGTCGGCGGCCTGTTCACCCTCGTCCCCCAACTCTCCTGGAACCCGTGGCCCGACGCCTACATCTTCGTCGGCACCCTGGCCGCGATGGTCGCCCAGGCCCGCGGACTGGTGGAGTTCTGGTTCGCCTGGCTGCTGGTGGACCTCGTCGGCGTCCCGCTCGCCTTCGGCAGCGGCCTCGCCTTCTCCGGCCTGGTCTACGTCGTCTACTTCGTCCTCGTCCTGTGGGGCCTGCGCGACTGGTGGCTGCGCTCCCGCGACCGGAGGGCCACCGACCCCGCCCTGGAAGGAGCCGCGGCATGACCGCGCTGCACACCTGGCAACCGCGCCCCACCCTCGTGCCCGACGAGGGGGACCTGTCCCTGGACCCGGTCGAGCGGGCGATCGCCGACATCGCCGCCGGCCGCCCCGTGGTCGTCGTCGACGACGAGGACCGCGAGAACGAGGGCGACCTGATCGTCGCCGCCGAGCTGATCACCCCCGAGATCGTCGCCTTCATGATGAGCGAGTGCCGGGGCCTGATCTGCGCGCCCATGGAGGCCGCCGAACTGGACCGGCTGGACCTGCCGCAGATGGTCGGACGCAACACCGAGTCGATGGGCACGGCCTTCACCGTCTCCGTGGACGCCTCCGCCGCGCACGGCGTGACCACCGGCATCTCCGCCGCCGACCGGGCCGCCACCATCCGGCTGCTCGCCGACCCCGCCTCCGCCCCCGACGACTTCGTGCGCCCCGGCCACGTCTTCCCGTTGCGCGCCCGCCCCGGCGGGGTGCTGGAGCGCGCCGGGCACACCGAGGCCGGGGTCGACCTGGCCCGGCTCGCGGGCCTGCGCCCCGCCGCCGCCATCGTCGAGATCGCGGCCGAGGACGGCACCATGCTGCGCCTGCCGGAGCTGGTGCCCTTCGCCCGCAAGCACGGCCTGTCGATCATCTCCATCGAGGACCTGATCGCCTACCGCCGCTCCTCCGCCGCCCCCGGGCGGGGGGACGCCCGGCCCGCCGTCCGCCGCGAGGCCGTCACCACCCTGCCCACCGCCCACGGCGACTTCCGCGCCTACGGCTACCGCTCCACCCTCGACGGCGTGGAGCACATCGCCCTCGTCGCCGGCGACGTCGACGGCGCCGAGGACGTCCTGGTCCGGGTGCACTCCGAGTGCCTGACCGGCGACGTCTTCGGCTCCCTGCGCTGCGACTGCGGCCCCCAACTGCGGGACTCCCTGCGCCGCGTGGCCGAGGAGGGCCGCGGCGTGGTGGTCTACCTGCGCGGCCACGAGGGCCGCGGCATCGGCCTGCTGTCCAAGCTGCGCGCCTACCAGCTCCAGGAGAGGGGCCGCGACACCCTCGACGCCAACCTGGAACTGGGCCTCCCCGCCGACGCCCGCGACTACGCCGCCGCGGCCCGGATGCTCGCCGACCTCGGCGTGCGCTCCCTGCGGCTGATGACCAACAACCCCGACAAGACCGCCGCCCTCGCCCGGCACGGGGCGCGCGTCACCGGCCGCGTGCCGATGCCCGTCGAGGCGGGCGAGCACAACCTGCGCTACCTGCGCACCAAGCGGGACCGGATGGGCCACGACCTGCCCTGGCTGGACGGCGAGCCCGTTCCCGTCTGCGGCGGCCAGTGAACGGCCTCCGCCGACCCGTCACCGAACCACACCCCGACCACCGACCGGCACACACCGCACGAGGAGCAACGTGAGCGGCAAGGGCGCACCCGAACTGACCGTCAAGAACTGCGGAGACCTCCGCGTGGCCGTGATCGCCGCGCAGTGGCACGAGCGGGTGATGGACGGCCTGCTGGACGGCGCCCTGCGCGCCCTGGGCGAACTGGGCATCGACGAGCCCACCGTGCTGCGCGTCCCCGGCAGCTTCGAGCTGCCCGTCGTCGCCAAGGTCCTCGCCGGCCGCGGCTACGACGCGATCGTCGCGCTCGGCGTCGTCATCCGCGGCGGCACCCCGCACTTCGACTACGTCTGCCAGGGCGTCACCCAGGGGCTCGTCCAGGTCTCCGTCGACACCGGCGTGCCCGTCGGCTTCGGCGTGCTGACCTGCGACACCGAGGAGCAGGCCCTGGACCGGGCCGGACTGGAGGGGTCCGGCGAGGACAAGGGCCACGAGGCCGCGACCGCCGCCGTGGCCACGGCCGCCACCCTGCGCACGGTCTCCGAGCCCTGGCGCTGAGCGGGGGCCTCCACCCCGTAGGGTAGAGACACCATGGCGAACAAGACATTCGAGGAGCTGTTCACCGAGCTCCGGCAGAAGGCCGCCACCGGCGACCCCGCCACCTCCCGCACCGCCGAGCTGGTGGCCTCCGGCGTCCACACCATCGGCAAGAAGGTCGTCGAGGAGGCCGCCGAGGTGTGGATGGCCGCCGAGTACGAGGGCCCGGACCGCACGGCCGAGGAGATCTCCCAGCTGCTGTACCACCTTCAGGTGATGATGGTGGCGCGGGGGATCGACCTCGAGGACGTATACGCTCATCTCTGAGCGTTCCGGCGCCCTCGGGCCGCCGGCCGCGCCGAATCCGACCGGCACGCGACGACCACACGACAACGACGCGACAACGACGCGACAACGGTGCCGCAACGGCGCCACGACGACGAAGGAAGACCACCCCATGCTGCGCATCGCCGTCCCCAACAAGGGTTCACTGTCCGAGCCTGCGTCGGCGATGCTCCATGAGGCGGGCTACCGGCAGCGCAAGGACCGCCGCGAGCTGGTCCTGGTCGACGCCGAGAACGAGGTCGAGTTCTTCTTCCTGCGCCCCCGCGACATCGCCGTCTACGTCGGCTCCGGCAAGCTGGACATCGGCATCACCGGCCGCGACCTGCTGCTGGACTCCGGCGCCGCCGCCGAGGAGATCATGCAGCTCGGCTTCGCCGCCTCCACCTTCCGCTACGCCACCCGCCCCGGCACGGCGCGCGACGTGAGCGACTTCGGCGGCATGACCATCGCCACGTCCTTCCCCGGCCTGGTCGCCAAGCACCTGGCCGACAACGGGGTCGACGCCTCCGTCGTCCGCCTCGACGGCGCCGTCGAGACCGCCATCCAGCTCGGCGTCGCCGAGATCATCGCCGACGTCGTCGAGACCGGCACCACCCTGCGCAACGCCGGACTGGAGATCATCGGCGAGCCGATCCTGGAGTCCGAGGCGGTCGTCATCCGGCGCGCCGGGGCCCCCGCCGACGAGCCCAAGGTCCGGCAGTTCCTCCGCCGCATGCAGGGCGTCCTGGTGGCCCGGCGCTACGTGATGATGGACTACGACATCCGCGCCGAGAAGGTCGAGGAGGCCGTGGCGCTCACCCCCGGCCTGGAGTCTCCCACCATCTCGCCGCTGCACCACGAGGGCTGGGTCGCGGTGCGCTCCATGGTCCCCGCGAAGGACGCCCAGCGGATCATGGACGACCTGTACGACCTGGGCGCCCGGGCGATCCTCACCACCGGGATCCACGCCTGCCGGCTGTGAGCCGCGCGCCCGCGACACCGCACCCGACGTCCCCCACTGGAGAACCGCACCCGTGTCCGCCCCAGACGCCGGCCCCGACCTGCCGGCGACCTTCCGGCCCACCCGGACCCGGATCGTCCTGCTGACGGTCGGCGTCGCGATCCTCCTCACCCTCACCGTGATCGCGCTGCTGCTGGAGAACGTCGGGGTGGGGGAGCGGGCGGCGTTCGTCCTCACCGGCGTGCTCTTCCTCGGCGTCCTCGTCCTCCTCAGCCGCCCGAAGGTGGTCGCGGACACCGGCGGGGTCACGGTCGTCAACCTCACCACCAAGCGTCACCTGGAATGGGCGGAGATCGTCAGGGTGAATCTCCGCCCCGGCGACCCGTGGGTCCTCCTCGACCTCTCCGACGGCACCAGCCTGCCCGCCATGGGCATCCAGCCCGGCATCGCCAAGGAGCGGGCCATCCGGGACGCGCGGGCGCTGCGCGCCCTGGTCGACCGGTACGGCACGGGGCCGGCCACCGACTGAGGCCACCGGCCCCGTGCCGCCCCTCGCGCCCCGCCACTCCCGGAACGTTCGCGGCGTCCCACCCGCACCCTCCTTCACTACCCTGGTCCGGTCGGCACCGCCGTACCCCGCGCGCGTCCGATCCGCGCGGGCACCTGCGAACCGAGGAGTGACACCCTCCGGCAATGGACGGACCGTCCTGTAGTACCCGCGTCGCCCTCCCCGACGGGGACGCGGCATGATCCCGACCCTGTTGCCGCTCGCCGCGGCCCTCCTGCTGATCCTCGCCAACGGATTCTTCGTCGCCGCCGAGTTCGGCCTGGTCACCGTGGACCGGCCGGACGCCGAACGCGCCGCCGCGGCGGGCGACCGCCGCGCCGCCACCGTCGTCAAGGTCCTGGGGGAGCTGTCCTTCCAGCTCTCGGGCACCCAGCTCGGCATCACCCTGACCTCGTTGGTCGTCGGCATGTTGGCCGAGCCCGCGCTCGCCCGGCTGCTCGGCGGCCCGCTCACCGCCGCCGGACTGCCGCCCGGGGCCGTGCCCTCGGTGGCCGTGGCGACCGGCGTGCTGGCGGCCTCCGCCCTGCAGATGGTCGTCGGGGAACAGGTCCCCAAGAACTGGGCGGTCTCCCGGCCGTTGGCCGTCGCCCGCTTCGTGGCCGGGCCCCAGCACCGGTTCTCCCGCTTCTTCCGGCCGGTCATCGCCTCGCTCAACGCCCTGGCCAACCGGCTGGTGCGGCTGCTGGGCGTGGAGCCCACCGAGGAGCCGGCCTCCGCCCGCACCCCCGGGGAACTGGTCTCCCTGGCCCGGCACTCCGCCCGCGCCGGAGCCCTCGAGGAGGACACCGCGGACCTCTTCGTGCGCATCCTGTCGCTGGACGGGCTGACCGCCGAGAACGTGATGACCCCCCGCGTGCGGGTCGTCTCCCTGCACGCCTCGGCGACCGCCGAGGACGTCGTCAACCTCACCCGCGCCACCGGGCTGTCCCGCTTCCCCGTCCACCGCGAGCGGTTGGACGAGATCGTCGGCGTGGTCCACCTCAAGGACGCCCTCGCCGTCGGCGAGGGCGACCGGCTGCGCGTCCCCGTGGCGGAGATCGCGGTGCCGCCCCTGATGGTCCCCGAGACGCTGCCGGTGCGCCGGCTGCTGGAACGGCTGCGCCGCGAGCAGCCGATGGCCGTCGTGGTCGACGAGTACGGCGGGACGGCCGGAGTGGTGACCCTGGAGGACATCGTCGAGGAACTGGTCGGCGAGGTCCGCGACGAGCACGACGGCGACGCCCCGCCCGACCTCGCCCCCGTCGCCGGGGAGGCCGGCCGGGCCTGGGACGCCGCCGGAAGCTGCCGCCTGGACGTCCTGCGGCGCATCGGTCTGGACGCCCCGGAGGGCCCGTACGAGACCGTGGCCGGGCTGGTGGCCGACCTGCTGGGCCGCATCCCCGTCCCCGGCGACGAGGCGGCGGTCCCCGGCGCGCCGGGCTGGCGGCTGCGGGTGCGGCAGGTCGACCACCACCGGGCCGAACGCGTCCGCGTCCTCGCCCCGGCGGACGACCCCGCGGCGGACGACACCCCGGCGGACGGCACGGCGGCGGACGACCCGGCCGGAGCCCGAACCGGGGCCGAGGCGGGGGCGGTGGCGGCCCGATGAGCCTCCTCCACCTGCTCCTGGCCGCCGCGCTGGTGCTCGGCAACGCCTTCTTCGTCGGCGCCGAGTTCGCGCTGGTCTCCGTGCGGCGCAGCCAGATCGAGCCGCGGGCCGCCGCCGGGTCGGTCCGCGCCCGCAGGGTCCTGTACGGGTTGGAGCACCTGCCGCGGATGATGGCCGCCGCCCAGTTCGGCATCACCGTCTGCTCGCTCACCCTCGGCGCGGTCGCCGAACCCACCGTGGCCCACCTGCTGGAGCCGTTCTTCCACGCCGTGCGGATGCCCGAGTCCCTGGTGCACCCGCTCGGGTACGTCATCGCGCTGGCCGTGGTGGTGGTGCTGCACCTGGTGGTCGGCGAGATGGTCCCGAAGAACCTGGCGATGGCCGCCCCCGAGCGGACCGCGCTGCTGTTCGGCCCGGCCCTGGTCGCCTTCGCCCGGCTGTGCCGGCCGATCACGGCCGCGCTGGACGCCTGTTCGGCCTTGGTGCTGCGGCTGTTCGGCGTCGAGCCCAAGGACGAGGTCGAGGCGGTCTTCACCAGCGAGCAGCTCACCCACCTGCTGCGGGACTCCCGCCGGGCCGGACTGCTGGACCACGAGGCGCACGAGCGCCTGGCCGACGCGCTGGAGTTGGGCTCCCGCCCGGTGACCGACGTCCTGCTGGACCCGGCGGACCTGGTGACCGTCGGCCCGGCCGTCACCCCGCGGGAGGTGGAGGAGCTGACGGTCCGCACCGGCTTCTCCCGCTTCCCCGTCCGCGGCCCCGGCGCCCTGCCCGGGCAGACGGGCCGACAGGGCCGCTCCGGACCGCCGGACCCGGGGACCTTCCTGGGCTACCTGCACGTCAAGGACGTCCTGGAGGCGGAGGACCGCGACGGCGCGGTGCCGCGGCACCTGTGGCGGCCCATGGCGACCCTGCCGGCCGACCTGCCGCTGGACGACGCCCTCAGCGCCCTGCGCGCCGCCGCCGGCCACCTGGCGGCGGTGACGGACGGGTCGGGACGGGTGCTGGGCCTGGTCACCCTGGAGGACGTGCTGGAGAGGCTGGTCGGCGAGGTCCGCGACCCGGCCCACCGCGTCGCCGCGCCGCAGGGCGCGCCGGACGGCCCCGCGGACCCCGAGGCGTCCTCCCTCCGGCCGCGTGTCCGCCCCCGCCGCCCCGTGGGCTGACGAGCCGTCAGAAAGGAGTCGGGGGCTCCGGCCGCGGCCCCGCCGGGCCGCGGCCGGAGAGCACCTCCCCGTACGCCTGCATCAGGTCCGGCAGCCGCAGCGTCGCCAGGTCCTCCCGGGACGGCGTGCCGGGGCAGCCGGACAGCCGCAGGTCGCGGTAGGCGCAGGACTTCTCGTACAGCGTGCGCAGGAAGCGCCCGTTGCCCAACTCGTCGATCCAGCCCTGGTCCACCACGTGGCCGCTGATGCTGCGCAGCTCCTCCAGGGCCTCCTCGTCCCACACGTCGCCGTTCTCGGCCGCCAGCACCTCGCCGATGGCGGTCAGCTCCAGGGGACGGTAGCTGGGGAAGTCCACCCGGGTGGTGAAGCGGGAGCCCAGGCCGGGGTTGGCGGCGAGCAGCCGGTCCATGCCCTCCGGATAGCCGGCGAGTATCACCACCAGCCGGTCCCGGTTGTCCTCGGCGCGCTTGAGCAGTACCTGCAACGCCTCGTCGCCGTACGCGTCGCCCTTGGTGTAGCCGGTGTTGGACAGGCTGTACGCCTCGTCCACGAACAGCACCCCGCCCAGCGCCGAGTCGATCAGCTCGTTGGCCTTCACCGCCGTCTGACCCAGGAACTCGCCGACCAGATCGGCCCGTTGGGCCTCCACCAAGTGATCGCCGCCCAGCAGGCCGAGCGCGTAGAACACCCGCCCCAGGATGCGCGCCACCGTCGTCTTCCCCGTTCCCGAGGGACCGGAGAAGATGAAGTGCCGCTTGGGCGGCTGGACGGGCAGCCCCTGCTCGGCCCGCAGCCGCGCCATCTTCAACTGCGCCGACAGCGCCCGCACCTGCCGCTTGACCGGTTCCAGGCCGACCATCCGCTCCAACTCGTCCATCGCCTGCGCCAGCAGCTCCGGATCGGCCGGCCCGGCCGGGAACTGTCCCGATCCACGTCCGGAGGACCCCGCCGACCGGTGCCGCGCGCCGTCGACCTCCACCGGCACGGGCCCGGACGGCACCCCTCCCGCGCCGCCGGACAGCAGCCCCTCGGTGGCCGGATCGGCCCCGTCGACCTCCACCGGCACGGGCCCGGACGGCACCCCTCCCGCGCCGCCGGACAGCAGCCCCTCGGTGGCCGGATCGGCCCCGTCGACCCCGTCGAGGCCCGGCCTCCCGGAGCCGGCCGGCGGGTCGACCGGCGGGACCGGGACGTCCTCGCCGCCCGCCACCGTCACGGCCGTGCTCAGACCCGGCGCGTCGTCCAGCCCGTCGCCCTCGGCGATGGCGGTGAGCCGGGCGGAGGTGTCCATGAACGCCGGATCGACCCGGTGCACCGCCCGGTACAGCGGCAGCGCGGACGCGCTGCGCCCGGTGCCCTCCCGGGCACGGGCCAGCCAGTAGCGCAGCTCCTTGCGCTGCGGCTGCTCGCTGCGGCAGCGCATCAGCGCGGCGGCCAGCAGCGGCTCGGCCTGCCCGTACATCTCCAGCCGCACCCGGGCCATGCCCCCGAACAGGCTCGCCTCCACGCCCAACAGCGGGTCGTCCACCAGCGGATCGGTGTGCCGGACCAGCAACTCCCAGTCCTTGGCGAGGTAGGCGCGGCAGGCGTGCAGGAACCGCACCTGCGGATCGGTCTCCACCGGCGGGCACTCGGCCAGGGCCCGGTCCAGCTCGGCGACGTGCCGGCCGTCCAGCCAGTGCGAGGCGTGCGCCAGCAGCAGGTCGCGCTCGGTCTCCAGCACCGGCTGCACCCACCAGCCCAGCCAGTACCAGGAGTTCAGGGGCCGCCCGTGGCGGGCGCGCTGCTCGCCGAAGCGGTCGCGGTGCTCGTACATGCGCAGCAGGGCGGTGGTGGTGTCGACGCGCAGGGCGTGCAACCCCAGCCAGGCGTCGGCCATGCCCGGATCGATCCGCACGGCGGTGCGGAACTCCTCCTCGGCGTGGGCGTAACCGCCCACGGTGTACGCGTCCACTCCGCGCAGCCAGGCGAGATCGGCGGGGGCGTGCGTGCCATGGGTGTCCTGCGTGCCGTGGTCCATCACGTCCCCCACGAGACATCCCCCGAGTGGTGTGCGCCGGGCTGTCGCCCGACGGCGTTGGCGGTGTTCAACGGCCCTGCTGTGGACGGGAGTTGCCGCGTATGCCGGAGCAATTCCCCGGCGATCCACGGCATTTGGCATGGTACCCGCGCTGGGAGCCCGGTCGTAGACGGCGTATGGGCAGGCCAGGGGGGAGGCAGCGCGACGGCCGGGCGCTCCGGGAGCATCGGACGATCACGCTCGGTGAGAGCGGGCGGAGGCGCGCGGGCAGAACGAAGCCCCCGATCACGGGGGAACAACCGGGGGCTTCGTGTGGTGAACGTCCCTTCCGGGTCGTTCAGGGAGAACGTAGAACCTGGACAGGGGACCGGTCAAGCCGGAGGGAACCGGAACGCGCCGGCCGGCGTGACGGGGGCGCGGAGAGACGGCCGGGCGTCACGGAGCGTCATCGGAGCGGGTGTTGGCGGGTGCGGGCGGGTGTTCACGACCGTACCCGAGGCCCCGGGAGCACCAGATATCCGTTCCGGCACTGCCGCACCAGCCGGTCCGCGTACGGGCGCGAGGGGTCGGCGGCGAAGTGCCGCCGCTCCGCGCGTTCCCAGCCGTCCCAGAAGTCCGCGAGCCCGGGCCCGTCCCGCCGTCGTCCCCGTGCCCAGGACTCCTCCGGCGGCAGGTCCATCCACAGCAGGCGGGCCAGATGGGGGCGCAGGGCACGACGGCCCGCGCCCACCCCTTCCACCAGCACCACGGGCGCGGGCGGCACCACGCGCTCCTCCCGAAAGGCCCGGCGCACCCAGTCGTACACCCCGTGCCGGGCGGGCTCCCCGCGCGAGAGCGGAGCGATCACCTGGTCCAGGACGCGGCCGGTCCACTCGAACAGGGCGTCGTGACTGGCCAGGTCGTCCAGACGGAGCACCGGCGCCCCGCCCAGGGCCCCCGCCAGCCGACCGGCCAGCGTGCTCTTCCCCGACCCCGCGTGCCCGTCCACCGCCACCAGCCGCACCGGACCGCACGACGGCGGCAGGGCGCGCAACCACCGGGCGAGACCGGCGAGCCCGTCGGCCCCGCCCGGGGAGGTGCCGGAGGGGACGCCCGAGAGGGCGTCGAGGGAACGGGAAGCCACGGCCCCAGCGTACGACCGACCGCCGGCGCCGGCGCCGCGCGGTCCGCGCGGACGCCCTGGTCGTGCTGCCCCTGACCCGGCGCAGACGAGCGCCGACGACGGTGCTCGTCGCCGTCGTGGCGGCCCGGTTCCTCTGCGAACCGGCAGTGGACGGGCCGGGCCGGCCCTTGTTGCCGTACGAGGGCCTGGTGGCCGTCCACACGGCCGCCGTGCCCCCCCGCCGGCGGCGGATGGCGGTGTGCGCGGCCGGGGTGCCGCTGATCGCCGTCGGCGTGCGGCTCGACACCGGCGAGGTGCGGGAGCCGCTCTTCACCCTCTTCTGCTTCTTCGGCGCCTACGCGCTCGGCCGCAGCCGACCGCGGGCCGCACGCGGGGAGGCGGAGCGGGCCGCGGCCCTCGAACGGGCCCGCATCGCACGGGAGATGCACGACGTGCTCTCCCACTCCGTGGCGATGACGGCCGTCCGGGTCTCGGGCCGGGACGGCACCCGGCGGGGCACCGCCGGCGTCCGCGACCTGGAGACCGGGCGGAAGGCGATCGCGAACGGCCGGTTCCGGGCGGGCAGCGCGACCAAGGTCCTCACGGCGGCCGTCGTCCTCCAACTCGTCGCCGAACGCCGCGTCGCCCCGGACCGTCCGGTGCGGGAGCACCTGCCGGACCTGTTCCCCGCCGACCGGTCCCCGATCACCGTCGCGCACCTGCTCGACCACACCAGCGGCCTCGCGCCGGTCGACGGCCCCGGAGACTCCCTCGCCGACCAGTACGCCCACCGCTTCGACTCCACCACCCCGCGGGAGATGGTCGCCTCGGCGGTCGCCGAGCCGCAGAGGTTCACGCCGGGGGAGCGGCAGGACTACCTCGACATCGACTACACCGTCCTCGGGCTGCCGATCGAGGAGGTGACCGGCACGTCGTACGAACACCAGGTGCGGCGCCGCATCCTGGAACCGCTGCGCATGCGCGACACCTACTTCCCCGGGAACGACGTCCGCGTCCCGGGCCGCCGGGTACGTCGTCTCCAGCGCCGCCGACCTGGAGCGCTTCGCCCACGCGCTCTTCGGCGGCAGGGTCGTGCCCGAGGAGCGGTTCCGGCACATGCTGGAGGTCCCCGAGGGGATCGAGGGAGCCGTGTACACCATGGGTCTGAGACGCATGACGCTGCCCGACGGCACCGTCGGGTACGGCAAGACCGGCGCTCGCCACGGCTACTCCACCGGCACGGGCGCCACCCTCGGCCCCGACGGGCGCGTGGTCGTCTACTCGGTCAACTCCACCGACGCCAAGGCGGAGGACGGCAACACCCGCGGCCTGCCGATCGTGCCGGCCGCACTGCGGTGAGCCGCGGGGCCGCCGGGCCGGGGCGGCGCGACCCCGGGCGGGCGCCCCGGCGCAGGCGCTCGCCCGGCCGCCCCCGCGATGTCCCGTGCGCCAGAGGAAGAGACCAATGATTCCGGGCGTCCGACGGGCGCGAGTACTGGCCCTGGTGATCCACCGGGGGCAAGATGTGGGCACTCCACCGTGCGTCCGCCACACCGCCGCTGCACCACCCAGCGCAGCCCTCACGTGCGGCGCCCACGCGCACCGACTCACGGAAGGACCGGGGTAACCACCATCATGACCGCCAGCAGACCGGCCACGCGCCGCACCGTCCTCGCCGCCGCCCTCGCCACCGCGGCGACCACCGCCGTAGCCTCCTCGGCCGTCGCCTCCCCGCTCACCGTGGCCCCGGCCGCCGCCCGCGCGGGCCGCCGCCCGGGGGACTCCACCGTGGACTACCACGCCTGGACCTCCGTCCCCGACTGGCGCGCCGGCACCGCGGAGGGCACCCGCGTGGCGGCCGGCCGCCGCCCCGGCATCCTGATCGCCACCCCCGCGGGCACCACCGACTACACCGACCCGCACACCGGCCGCGCCGCCTCCTGGGAGTACGCCACCTGGACCTCCCCGGCGCACCGCCTGCCGGTGCCCGCGAGCGAACTCGTCGCCTCCTGGAACGCGCACACCCCCGCCGGCACCTGGATCCGGATCGAGATGCGCGGCACCTACACCGACGGCACCGACACCCCCTGGTACACCCTGGGCATCTGGGCCGCCGACGACCAGGACATCCGCCGCACCTCCGTGGACGACCAGGGCGACGGCAAGTCCAGCGTCTGGACCGACACCTTCGCCATCGACGACACCGACGGCGACCTGCGCCTGGCCTCCTACCGGCTGCGCGTCGTCCTCCACCGCGCCCCGGGCACCGACGCCACCCCGGTGGTCTGGCGGCTGGGCGCCATGGGCTCCGACGTCCCCGCCCGCTTCGAGGTCCCGGCCACCACGCCGGGCGTGGGCGCGGGCATCGAGCTGAACGTCCCGCGCTACTCGCAGAACACCCACATCGGCCAGTACCCCGAGTACGACAACGGCGGCGAGGCGTGGTGCAGCCCCACCTCCTCGCAGATGATCATCGAGTACTGGGGACGCAGGCCCACCGCCGAGGACCTGGCCTGGGTCAACCCCGAGTACGCCGACCCCCAGGTCTGCCACGCCGCCCGCTTCACCTACGACTACCAGTACTCCGGCTGCGGCAACTGGCCGTTCAACACCGCCTACGCCGCCACGTACCCCGACATGCAGGGCATCGTCACGCGCCTGGACTCCCTCACCGACGCCGAGCACCTGATCCGCGCGGGCATCCCCCTGATCACGTCCCAGTCCTTCATGGAGTCCGAACTCGACGGCGCGGGCTACGGCACCTCCGGCCACCTGATGACCGTCATCGGCTTCACCGAGGACGGCGACGTCATCGCCAACGACCCGGCCAGCGACAGCAACGAGGCCGTCCGCCACGTCTACAAGCGCCGTCAGTTCGAAAATATCTGGCTCCGCACCAAGCGCTACGACGCAAACGGCCGGGTCAGGAGCGGTACGGGAGGCATCTGCTACCTCCTCTTCCCGGCCAAGCCCTCCCCGGCGCAGCGCCGCGCGCTGCGCCGGCTCGGCATCCGCTGAGCCGGCGCCGGAAGACGGCACCGCACCGATGCCCCGGGGCCGCAGCGCCCGCTGTCGTCCCGGGGCATCGGTGCCCGCGGCGGTATGCCGAGCGGGAACGTGGGGCAGCGCGCGTCGGCGTGGTCCGCGGCTCAGCGCTCGTTCGGGGGAACGAGGTGGTCGAGGGACGTGGCCGTCACCGTGCGGCGTCCGTTTCCGGCGGGAGCGGAGACCAGATCGAGATGTTCGAGCGCTTGGAGGGCGCGTCGGGCGGCGGGGCGTGAGAGGGAGAACCGCCGCTGCACGTACGCGATGCCGGCGTTCCGCTCGGCGACCACCGTCCGCGCGATGTCGCGGAGGAGTTCGGCCTCCAGCCCGGCGTCCTCCGCGTGCCGCGCGAACGCCTCGTCGACGGGTGTTCCCGGTGCCGGGGGTTCGTCGAGGTCCTCCTCGGGGGACGGGTCCTCCTCCGGCGGCCGGGGTGCTCCGCTGTCGGCCGCTTCCAGGAGCCGCAGCGCGGGTGGGTTCACCGGTTCCGGTGTCCCCTGGAGGTCGTACCGGAAGAGCGCGATGCCGTGCCGCGAGGCCCAGTCGGCGGCCTGTGGGGTGTAGCCGGCGAGGGAGAAGAACAGACCCGCCCTGCCCTGGGCGACGGCGACGCCGTAGAGCTGCTGGACCACCGGACGGCCGGTGGGGACGCCCTCCATCTTCACCTGCGCCAGACCGCGTTCGGCGATGACGTCCACTCCCTCGTCCGCGCCGACGGGGGTGGCCACCGCGTCGGTGAAGCCCAGGTAGCGCATCCACTCGACGGCGGTGAGTTCGGCGTCCCGGGCGGTGCGGACCAGCCTCGACCGGGGGCGGTCGGCCCGTGGCGCGGCCGGTGGGGGAGTGGCCGCGGCCTCCTCCCGGGCCAGGAGGGCGATGCGCAGATCGGGGTTGTCGCGGAAGGGGAAGCGCAGCTCTCCGACCTCCAGATGCCCCCAGGCGGGATCCGGCACGGGATCGAACACGTCCTCCGGTCCGGGGTCGAACCGGTACGACGTTCCCTTGTCGGACACGGCCGCGCCGCGGTCGGTGAGGATCAGCAGGGCGGGGCGTTCCCTGTCCCGGTACGTCATCGAGCGCGCCACGCACAGGATGCGCTCGTCCACGGCGATGTGCCGGCGCGCGAGCTTCCGGGCCTCGGCGTGGATTCTGGGGTCGCGGGCCGCGCTCGTCCTGGACAGGCAGTACGCGATCGCCTCCTCCTGCGGCGCCCCTCGTTCGGGCAGGCCGTCCAGCAGTTCGCGCACCGCCCGCTTCCGGGCGTCCTCCGCCTCGCGCTCGCGGCGTTCCGCCTCACGCCGCTCGGCGGTCCGCCGCTCCCGCTCGGCGCGGTCGGACTCCGCCGCCCGGGCCGCGGTCTGCTTCTCCGTGATGGCCTGGTACCAGGCGGTGTTGCGGCGGCCCGCCGGGGTGGCGTTGCACACCAGGGTGCCGAGCCCGGCGAGCACGAAGGCGACGGCGCCGCCCGCCAGGACCACGACGGAGTCGAGAACGGCGTAGAGGAGGCCCCCGACGAGGAGGGCGAGCAGGCCGACCGCCATCAGGAACACGAGCACGCCCGTGACCGTCTCCATGCGGAGGTCTCCCGGCGAGCGCGGTGGCGCGTCCCGTACGGCGTCGCCTCCGCTGTCGGTTCGCGGAGCACCCGTTCCCGGGGGACGCCGCCCCACGGCCGTTCGGCCGAGCCCCCGACAGCTCCGGCCGTCCCTCTCGTGGTGGCCGACGACCCCGCCGTCCACCGGCGCCCGGCGTCCGCAGACCGGACATCTGCCGTGACCCACTCCGTCCCCCCTTGCCCCGTACAGCCAAGTGGACGGACTGTAGCGGACGACGGGCGGCGGTGGTGTCGGCGCCCCGCACCTCGCGACCACCCCGCGGCTCGGCCGACGGGCCGCCCGCGCCCGTGCCCGTGCACCGGCCCGGGCTCCGCCCGGCCGTGGGCGCCCCGGATCGTCGAGAAAGTCGAGAAAGGAGACCCGCCGCGGATCGTGTCCCCCGGCACGCGACGCGAGGGTCTCGGGGAAACGCTTCGGGCCCACCGAAAAGCGGGCCCGGGGTGTTCGGGACTCCCCGGCGGACAACGGAGGCGGACAACGGAGGCGGAGCACGGACGGGCGTCGACCCGACGCTCGTCCGGTCACGCGCCCCGTCACGGCTCGTCGGCCGAGCGCGGGCGGTCCCGGAGGCGTCCGCGCGGCGTCCGGCGGCCCGCTCACGCCGGGTCTCGGACGCGCCGAGGGGGGGAGCGACGCACCGCCGCGTCCGTCCCCGGCGCGGGGGAGGGCCGTTCCTCCCCGCGCGGGCGCGCCGTGGCCGAGCGGCCGACCGCTCAGGGGGCGGTGGTCGGCGCGGTCGCCTCGGCGGGGGCGTCGGTGATGCCCAGCCGCAGGTGTTCGACGTGGTAGAGGGCCTGGTCGAGGAGCTCGGCGACGTGGTTGTCGTGCAGGGCGTAGACGACGGAGCGGCCCTGCCGGGTGCCGGTGACCAGGCCGAGGGTGCGCAGGACGCGGAGCTGGTGGGAGCAGGCGGACTGCTCCATGCCGACGGCGGCGGCCAGTTCGGTGGCCGCGCAGGGGCCCTCGCGCAGCCGGGCCAGGATCAGCAGCCGGGAGGGAGCGGCCAGGGCCTGGAGGGTCTCGGCGACCTTCGGCGCGTTCTGCGCGGTCAGCCGGGTGCGCGGGACCGCGCCGCTGTGCTCGGGGGGTTGTGCTCCGTGGCCCATGGGCTCATCCTACGGAAATGAACACATGAATGACTGTTCAAATGTTCCTGTATGGTGTGCGGGTCGGAGTCCCCGTCCACCGAAGGCCCTTCGCCGATGACTTCCACGTTGACCACCGCGGCGACCACCCCGGCGTCGCCGGGGGAGCGCGCCACCGGCGCCGCGCCGCGCCGGCGCACCCGGATCCTCGCCCTGCCCGAGGCCCGCTGGGCGCTCGCGGCCCTGGTGCTGTTCCTGATCGCCCTTCCGCCGTACCTGCTGGGAGCCCCCGCCTGGCTGTGGGGCCCGCTGTTCGCCGCCGTCTACGTCACGGGCGGCTGGGAGCCGGGCTGGGAGGGGTGCAAGGCCCTGAAGGACAGAACGCTGGACGTGGACCTGCTGATGGTCGTCGCCGCGCTCGGCGCCGCCGCCATCGGCCAGGTCCTCGACGGGGCGCTGCTGATCGTCATCTTCGCCACCTCCGGCGCCCTGGAGGCCGTCGCCACCGCCCGCACCGCGGACTCCGTGCGCGGCCTGCTGGACCTCGCCCCCGCCACCGCGACCCGGCTGCTGCCCGACGGGAGCGAGGAGACCGTCCCGGCCGAGGAGTTGACGGTCGGGGACACCGTCCTGGTCCGGCCGGGCGAGCGGGTCGGCGCGGACGGCCGGGTCCTGTCCGGCGAGAGCGAGGTGGATCAGGCCACCATCACCGGCGAGCCGCTGCCGGCGACCAAGCGGGCCGGTGACGAGGTGTTCGCCGGCACCGTGAACGGCACGGGCGCCCTCACGGTGCGGGTGGAGCGGGACTCGTCGGAGACGGTGATCGCCCGGATCGTGCGGATGGTCGAGGAGGCGTCCGAGACCAAGGCCCCCACCCAGCTGTTCATCGAGAAGATCGAGCAGCGGTACTCCATCGGCATGGTGATCGCGACCCTGGCGGTCTTCGCCGTCCCGCTCGCCCTCGGCGACGAGCTGCGGTCGGCACTGCTGCGCGCGATGACGTTCATGATCGTGGCCTCGCCGTGCGCGGTGGTGCTGTCCACGATGCCGCCGCTGCTGTCGGCCATCGCGAACGCCGGCCGGCACGGCGTGCTGGCCAAGTCCGCGGTCGTCATGGAACGCCTCGGCCGGGTCGACACGGTCGCGCTCGACAAGACCGGCACCCTCACCGAGGGCACCCCGCGCGTCGTCGACCTGCGCCCGCTGCCGGACGGCGGGCTGACCGACGACGAGCTGCTGGCCCTGGCGGCCGCCGCCGAGCGCCCCAGCGAGCACCCGCTGGCCCGCGCCGTCGTGGACGCCGCCCGCGAACGCCGCCTCCCCCTCGCCGAGGCGACCGACTTCGCCTCCGTCCCCGGCCGGGGCGTGAGCGCCGGCGTCGACGGCCACACGGTCCGGGTCGGCTCCCCGGCCCGGCTCCTGCCCGCCGACGCCGACCCGGCCCACCGGGAGGTGGTGCGGGAGGTGGAGGACGCCGGGCACACGGCGGTCGTGGTGCTCCGCGACGGGGTTCCGGTGGGCGTGCTGGGGATCGCCGACCGGCTGCGGCCGGACGCCACCGCCACCGTCGCCGCGCTGACCGAGCTGACCGGACGGCCGCCGGTGCTGCTGACCGGCGACAACGAGCGCGCCGCCAGGCGCCTGGCCGCGGAGGTCGGCATCACCGACGTCCGCGCCGGACTCCTGCCCCAGGACAAGGTCGCCGCCGTCCGCGCGTGGGAGCGGGAGGGCCGGAACGTGCTGGTCGTCGGCGACGGCGTCAACGACGCCCCCGCCCTGGCCGCCGCCCACACCGGCGTCGCGATGGGCAAGGCCGGGTCCGACCTCGCGCTGGAGACCGCCGACGCCGTCGTGGTCCGCGACGAACTCGCCACCGTCCCCGCCGTCGTGCGGCTGTCCCGGACCGCCCGCCGACTGGTGGTCCAGAACCTCGTCGTCGCCGGGGTGTTCATCGCCGTCCTCGTGGCCTGGGACCTGATCGGCACCCTGCCCCTGCCCCTCGGGGTCGCCGGGCACGAGGGCTCCACCGTCGTCGTCGGCCTCAACGGCCTGCGCCTGTTGCGCGAGACCGCCTGGAAGAACGCCGCCGCGGGAGGGACCGAGTGAGCAGGCGCACCCGCCGTGCCGCCTCCGCCCCGCCGGCGGGGACGGCGCGGTGCACGGTCACCGTCTGCCGCGGCTGCTGCTGCGGCAGCGCCAAGATCCCCGGACTCGACCACGCCGCCCAACTGCGCGACCTGCGCCGGGCCCTGGACGGCACCGCGACCGTCCGCGTCACCGACTGCCTGGACGCGTGCGAGCACGCCAACGTCGTGGTCGTCCAGCCCTCGCCCGCCGGGCGCGCGGCGGGCGGCCGGCCGGTCTGGCTCGGCCTGGTCAACGACCCCGACGCCACTGCCGACATCACGGCCTGGGTCGAGCGGGGCGGTCCCGGCCTCGCCGACCCGCCCGGCGTCCTCGACCTCTACGCCTTCACTCCCTCCCGCCGGATACGGGGACGGATGGAGGACTGAGGCGGCGCGGCGCGCGGCGGGGCGCCGCTCACCGCGGCCGTCCCTCCGGAGCGAGACGGACGGGCAGGGAGCGGTGACCGTTGGAGATCAGGCCGACGTTGGGCCGGAGGTCCTCGACGGGGACGGCGAGACGCAGGTCGGGGAAGCGGTCGAACAGGGCCGGGAGCGCCGTGACGGCCTCGGCCCGGGCGAGGGCGGCGCCGAGGCAGAAGTGGACGCCGTGGCCGAAGGCCAGGTGCTCCTTGGTGGGGCGGGTGACGTCGAAGGCGTCGGCGGTGTCGCCGTGCAGTTTCGGATGACGGTTGGCGGCCGCGTAGGAGGCGAGGATCGCCTCGCCCCGCCGGATCGTCAGGCCGTCGGGGAGGTCCAGGTCCTCGACGGCGTACCGCAGCGGCAGGTGGGCCACCGGCGACTCGAACCGGAGCGCCTCCTCGACGACGTCGCCCCAGCCGACGCGCCCGGCGCGGACGTGGGCGAGCTGATCGGGGTGGGTGAGCAGGGCGGTGACGGCCTGGTCCAGCAGGTTGACCGTGGTCTCGTGCCCCGCGCTGATGACCAGCAGCAGGGTGTCGACGAGTTCCTCCTCGGTGAGCGAGGAGCCGTCGCCCTCCTCGTCCCGGGCGGCGATCAGGACCGAGGTCATGTCGTCCCCGGGATCGGCGCGCTTGGCGGCGACGAGGTCGTGCAGGATCGCGTACAGCTCCCGGGCGTTGGCGGCGGCCTGCTCGGCGGTGAGGGTGGTGTCGAACACCCCGTCGACGGTGCGGCGGAAGTCGGGGCCGGAGTGGTCGGGCAGCCCCATCAGATGGCCGATCACCTGGATCGGCAGCGGGTAGGCGAAGCGTTCGCGCAGGTCGACGTCGTGGCCGGGCGGGGTGGCGGCGAGGTCGTCGAGCAGGGCGGTGGTGATGGCCTCGATGCGCGGGAGGAGGGCGGCGACGCGGCGGGCCGCGAACGCCGGGCCGACCAGGCGGCGCAGGCGTCGGTGTTCGGGCCCGTAGGCGGTGAACATGTTCCGCACGCTCACCCACAGCTCCAGCGGCCACCGGCCGACGATCTCGTCGGGGAACAGCGGCCAGTGCCGGTGGGCGTCCTTGGAGACGCGCGGGTCGGTCAGGAGCGCCTTGAGCAGCTCCGGATCGGTGACGGCCCAGGCCCGTACGCCCAGGATGTCCACCGGGGTCGCCGGGCCGCGGGCGCGCAGGGCGGCGTCCTCGGCGTGGCGGTCGGCGCCGTCGGGGTCCAGTACGAGGATCTGTCGGTCCATGGCCGGGGCTCCTTGGGGCACGGGACGGGCGGTTCGACGGGTGAGCGGGGCGCGGGGGAGGCCCGGTGGCACCCGTGACGGGGCGTCGGTGGCGTGGCGGGCGTCGGGTCGGGGGCGCCGGGTCCGCTCACGGCCGACCGGTCCCCCTCTCCCTCGCCCCGTCGGTTCCCCCGTGCGATGTGCGCCCGGGCCCCGTCGCGTCCGGTCAGGATCCGCCACACACCGTCGGCGGGGCTACCGCGGAATTCGGCCAACGATCCGCCCGGCGCCTGCGCCCGGCCGCGGCGGCGAACCCACACGTCCGTCCTCCCCGCCCGGGTCCTCGGGTGTCGCGGTCGACCCGCCGCGCCCGCCGACCGCGACACCGCGCGTCCGGTTCCGGTCGGTGCGGGCGGCTCCGCGGGCGCGTCGACGGGACGTCAACCCGCCCGCGACGTCCGGCGATTCCCCACCGGACGAGAGCGGCGACTACCGGCACGAGCCGGTGAAGAAGGGGTGAACCACTCCCTTCGGGGCGGACACCGGTAATTCACCACGGGTTCGATTACAAGCTTGTGTCAGCGACATGACAAGCGGTCAAGTCTCTTGCCACGCAGGCGTGGTTGGATCACGCTGCTGTACGGCCGGGAGCCGGAACGCGGACTCCCGGTTGTGTGCGCGATCCCGCGTACTCCCCCCACAGTGCGCGCCCCACCCGGTGCGCCGCCAATGAGGAGGATCCCTCGTAATGGCAAGATCGCGTTCCCTCACCAGCCGTATAGCCGTCGCCTCGGTGGCCGTCGCCACCGCGCTGATCGGCACGGTCGCCGCCCTGCCGGCCCAGGCCGCTCCTGCTGAAGGAAGGATTCTGCACGCCGGGTCCCCCACGGCCGTGAAGGGCAGCTACATCGTCACGCTCAAGAAGGACTCCGGCCTCAAGGCCACGTCCCGGGCGGGCAAGAACCTCGTCGCCGAGTACGGCGGCGAGGTGAAGCGGACCTTCGGCACCGTGCTCAACGGCTACGCCGCCGAGATGACCGAGACCGAGGCGAAGCGGCTCGCCGCCGACCCGGCGGTCGCCGCCGTCGAGCAGGACCAGAAGGTCCACCTGGACGCCACCCAGACCAACGCTCCCTGGGGCCTGGACCGCATCGACCAGGCCGACACCCCGCTCAACGGCACCTACACCTACCCGGACTCGGCCGGCCAGGGCGTGACGATCTACGTCATCGACACGGGCGTGCGCATCAGCCACAGCGACTTCGGCGGTCGGGCCGTGAACGGCTACGACGCCGTGGACGGCGACAACGTCGCGCAGGACGGCAACGGCCACGGCACGCACGTCGCCTCCACCGCCGCGGGCACCACGTACGGCGTGGCGAAGAAGGCGAAGATCGTCGCCGTGCGCGTGCTGAACAACAGCGGCTCCGGCACCACCGCGGGCGTCATCGCGGGCGTCAACTGGGTCACCCAGAACGCCACCAAGCCCGCCGTCGCCAACATGTCGCTGGGCGGCGGCATCAGCACCTCGCTGGACAACGCGGTCGCCAACTCCATCGCATCGGGCGTGACCTACGCGGTCGCGGCCGGCAACTCCTCCACCAACGCCTCCTCGTCCTCCCCGGCCCGCGTGCCCAGCGCCATCACCGTGGGCGCCACGACCAGCACGGACGCCAGGGCGAGCTACTCCAACTACGGCTCGGTGCTGGACCTCTTCGCGCCGGGCTCGTCCGTCACGGCGGCCTGGCGGACCAGTGACACCGCCACCAACACCATCTCCGGCACCTCGATGGCCGCTCCGCACGTCGCCGGAGCCGCCGCCGTCTACCTGTCCGGCCACCCCTCCGCCACACCGTCCGCCGTTTCGAGCGCGCTGGTGAACGGGGCCACCGTCAACACGCTGACCGGCGTCGGCACCGGCTCCCCGAACCGGCTGCTGCGGCTCGTGCCGTAGTCCCCGCGACACGGTGCCACCACGGGGACACCTCCCCGACCCGCACCACCACGGTCGTCTCCTCCGGACCCACCGGCCCGGGGGAGGCGGCCCCGCCCTTTCCCCGCGGCTCCCCCCCCCCACGGCTCTCCCCACGGCGACCGCGGACGGCTCGGACGGCCGTGGGCCGCCCGCTCAGAGGGCGCGGTCCAGGAGATCCAGCAGCGCCGCCCAGTGCCGGTCGTCCGCCTCGGCGTCGTACGCGGCGGTGTCGGCCTGGGTGAAGCCGTGGTGCGCGCCGGCGTAGACCTCGCAGCGGTGCCGGACGCCCGCCGCGGTGAGGGCCTCCTCGAGACGCTCGATCTGTTCGGCGGGCAGCGAGGGGTCCCGGTCGGCGTGGCCGAAGTACACCTCCGCGGTGATCCGGTCGGCGAGCAGGTGCGGACTGTCGGGGGCGTCGGTGGCCAACCGTCCGCCGTGGAACCCGGCCGCGGCGGCGACCCGTTCGGGATACGTCCCGGCGGTGCGCAGGGCCAGACCGGCACCCATGCAGTAGCCGGTGACGCCGACCGGCCCGTCGGCGGCCGAGGGACAGGCGGCCAACCAGTCCAGGTAGGCGCCGGCGTCGCGCATCGCCAGGTCCGGTGTCAGCGACCGCATGATCGGGCGGAGGCGCTTGAAGATCTCCGAACGCCGGGCCGAGTCGACGACGTCGGGCAACTCGACCACCGGCGCCCGCCCGTGACGGTGGAAGACGTTGGGGACCAGCACGGTGTAACCGGCCGAGGCGAGGCGGTCGGCCATCCGCCTCAGTTGGGGACGCAGCCCGAAGGCGTCCATGTAGAGCAGGACCGCGGGGTGCGGTTCGCCGTCGTCGGGGTGGGCCAGGTAGGCGTCGGCGACACCGTCCCGGGTGGGGACGTCCACGGAGGTTCCGCGCACGGAGGGCATGGTCGCTGGTCCTCTCTCGTCCGGTGGGGCCGGCCCCGGATTCCGTCACCGCCGGCGTCGACCGTATGCCAGGGCCGTTCGCCGCCGTGACGATCATCGCCGGTGTGCCGCCGCTCCTCGCCGTGGCGGGGGCGGGGAACCTCCGGCGTGGGGGAGGAGCGGTCGAGCCCGTGGACCGTGATCCGGCGGGCCGACGCCCGCTCCCGGCCCACTGCTTCTTCGGCGGGTGTCGTTCACGGCGGGCTCCCGCACGGGTGTTGTCCGTACCGTACCCGCGTCATGGCCGCGAGACGGGCGATCGGTGCCCGGCGTACGGGCGCTCGGGTCCGCTCCGCGGGGGCGGCCGGTGCCGGTGGGCGAGAGGGACGGGGAGGGGTGCGAAGGGGTGATCGGGCGGCGTTCGGGCCGGCTAGACTTCGGCCCCATGACCACCGCAGAGCCCCACCCGTCTCGACCTGGACGGATTCGCGTCATGGATCTGTTCGCCGGGGCGGGCGGGTTCTCCGCCGGTTTCGCCGCGTACCGACCGGCCGGCGGTGGGAACCCGTTCACCTCCGTGGCGGCGGTCGAGTTCGACGCCGCCGCCGCCTCCACCTACGCGGCGAACTTCGGCGCCGCGCACGTCCACGCCGGCGACATCGCGGACTTCGACCCGACGCCCTTCAAGGGGCAGGTCGACGTGATCCTGGGAGGGCCGCCCTGCCAGGGGTTCTCCGGTCTCGGCAGCGAGAACCCCGACGATCCGCGCAACGAACTGTGGCGCGAGTACGTGAACGTCGTCGCCAAGGTGCACCCGAAGATCTTCGTGATCGAGAACGTCGACCGGTTCCTGAGATCGGGTCAGTACCGGGAACTGAAGAGCGCGTCGGAGCAGCGCGGCCACCCCCTGTACGACTACAACGTGGTCACCGCGATCCTCAACGCGGCCGACTACGGCGTACCGCAGGCCCGGCGCCGCGCCATCGTCATCTGCACCCACAAGGACTTCGCCGAACCCCTCGAACACCCCGCCCCGACGCACGCCAAGCGGGGGTACGACCCCTCGGAGGGGGAGGGGAGGGAAGCGCCGCTCCCCGCGCCGGCGGGTGCCCTGCCGCGCTGGGTCCCGGTGTCGCGCGTCTTCGACGCCTCGGCCCGCCTCCCGCTGGCGGACCGGATGCCCGAGCCGCGGGGCGGAGAGGCCCACGTCCAGGGCGTGCCGGGGTACCACCTGACCACCGACCTGCACTTCGGACGCAACCCCGAACTGCTGTCCCGCGCCCGGTACAAGGCGATTCCCGAGAACGGCAACCGCAACGACCTGCGCGGAAAGTACTTCAAGGTCGACCGCTCGGGACGCATCCGGCTGTCGACCGAGGCCGGTTACCGGCGGATCAAGGGCCCGGAGACGTACCTCTCGACCGAGAGCTGGGACAACCACACCAGGGGGTCCGGTGACGTCATGGGCCGGCTGCGCAGGAACGAGCCGTCGGTGACCATCCGCACCGAGTTCTACAAGCCGGAGAAGGGCCGGTACCTCCATCCGACGGAGGACCGACCCATCACCCACTACGAGGCCGCTCTCATCCAGGGCTTCCCGGAAGACTTCAAGTGGTACGGCTCGAAGATCCAGATCGCCCGTCAGATCGGCAACGCCGTGCCGGTCGGCCTCGCCGCGCAACTCGCCCGGGCCGTCCACGGTTTCCTCGCGCACCGGTCCTGAGCCCACCCGGCGCCCCGGCCGGCCCGGAGTCCCGGAGCGCGCCCCGCGCGCCTCAGCCGGCGGTCCCGCCGGGACGCCGGCCCGCCACCAGCGCGGCGATCCGCCGCGCGGCCTCCGCCGGGTCCTCGTGCTCCCACACCCGTACCGCGGCCCATCCGGCCTCGGCGAGACGGGCGTCGGTGTCCAGGTCGCGGGCGCGGTTGCCCTCGATCTTCCGGCGCCAGAACTCGGCGTTGTTCTTGGGCCAGGTCGCGTGCTCCGGGCAGCCGTGCCAGAAGCAGCCGTCCACGAACACCGCGACGCGGGCCGGGCCGAACACGATGTCGGCCTCCCGCCGTACGCCCTTCACCGGCCGCCGGTGGACCCGGTAGCGCAGGCCGGACGCGTGCAGCGCCCGCCGCAGCGCCAGCTCCACCTCGGTGTCGCGGCTGCGCTGCCGGCTCATCCGGGCCCGGGTCTCCGCGGTCGTCTCCAAGCTCCTCACACGCCCATTCTGCCGACCCGCGCCGACACCACGGACCCCACCGGCACCACGGGGCGCACCCACCACGTGCCTCCCGGGTCCGGCGGTCGGGATCGTCTCGCCATCGTGGTACCGGAAAAATTTCGGTAACCGCGGCGCAGAAGTCCGTTCGATCTGAGGGATGTGAACGTGTTCGCGTCGTGGACGTCAGGAGATCGCCCGGCCTGAGCTGGGAGATCGACGGAGGCGGCCGTTTCCCCCGTCGCTCGTTCCCTCGGAAAAATTCCGGTAGTCAGGATGCGGGAGGCGGTTCCGGTCAGTGAACGGCGGCCCCGGCCCCGGCGTGTCCGGCGTCCGCGAAGCGGTGGCTGAGCTGCCCCGACAGCCCGCGCCGGAGAGCGGGCCGGGGCGCGTCGACGCTCCTCCTCTCCGCCGTGAGCAGGGGTTTTCCGGTGGTGATGGTCGGCCGGAAGTGGATGGCGGTGGCGGTGAGGCCGCATTTACCGTTCTGGTAACCGCCAGGACGGTGCCGGTTCACCGCGCGGACACCCCCACGACCGTCGCGGACTCCCCCCACACCCGCCGGAAGGACTACGCCATGGCGCAACTCGCCCTGTTCCTCTGCGACATCGCCGCAGTGAGCCTCCTGGTGTTCGGCCTGTACTTCCCACGCCACCGCCGCCGAGACCTGGTGGTGGCCTACCTCGGGGTGAACGTCGGGGTGCTGGCGGTGGCCGGATCGTTGAGCGCCGCGGGCACCGGCACCGGACTGGGGCTGGGCCTGGCCCTGTTCGGCGTCCTGTCGATCATCCGATTACGCTCCACGGAACTGGATCAGCACGAGGTCGCGTACTACTTCTCCTCGCTGGCCCTGGGGCTGCTCGGCGCCGTGGAGACCTCCACCGTGTGGCGTTCGGCCGGGCTGATGGGGCTGATCCTGGCGGTGCTGTTCGTCGGCGACCACCCCAGGCTGCTGCGCCACCACCGGCGTCAGGTGATGGTGCTGGACACGGCGCTGCCCGACCACACCGCGCTGGTGGCCCACCTGGAACACACCCTGGGCGCCCGGGTCCACTCGGTGGGCGTGCAGCGGGTCGACCTGGTCAACGACACCACCGTGGTGGACGTGCGCTACCGCGGCGCTCCCGGCGCCCGCCCCCAGGGCGACACGGGCCGCGCGGGCGGCACCACCGCGGTGGCGGTGCGGCCGTGAGCGCGGGGCGTCCGGGCGCCGCGCTGGAGGCGCTGCCGCCGATCGGGCTGGACGAACTGGTCGCGCGCGCCTCGCTGCAGACCCGCGTCGACCGCAAGTACGTCCTGCCGATCGACACGGTCGACACCCTGCTCGACCGGCTGCCGCCGAACACCCGGGTGCTGGAGATCGACGGCTCCCGCACCTTCGCCTACCGGTCGCTGTACTTCGACACCCCCGAGCTGACCAGCTACCTGCTGGCCGCGCACCGCCGCCGGCGCCGGTTCAAGGTGCGCACCCGGGTCTACGAGGAGTCGGCCGAGTGCCGGCTGGAGGTGAAGGTCCGGGGGAACCGGGGCAGCACCGTCAAGGAGCGCCTGCCCTACGACCCGCGGGACTGGGACACCCTGGCACCGGGGCGCCACTTCGTCGACGCGATCCTGGCCGAGCACCGCGTCGCCGGAGGCCACCGGCTCACCCTGGTCCCGACGCTGACCACCCGGTACCGCCGCACGACCCTCTACCTTCCGGACACGGGCAGCCGGGTCACCATCGACACCGACCTGACGTGGGAGGACGGCGACCACCGCCTCCGCCTGCCCGGCACGGCGGTGGTGGAGACCAAGACCGGCTCCACGGCCTCGCACGTCGACCGGCTGCTGTGGCGCGGCCGGCACCGGCCCGGCCGCATCTCCAAGTACGCGACCGGCCTGGCCGCCCTGCGTCCGCACCTGCCCGACGGGCCCTGGCGGCGCACCCTGCGCCGGCACTTCCGGACGGAGGCGGCCGAGGTGCGGGTCGCCGAGGCGCCGGACACGGGCGCCCGGCTCGCCGGCGGCCCGGGACGGGGACGGCTCGACTCGGTGATGTCCCGCTAGGACCCGGTGACGTCCCGCCGGCGAACCGTCCGCGGACGACCGCACGCGACCCTCATTCGACGTGCCGGAACAGGATCAGTGGCAGTCGACCACGACTGCCTCCACCCCGTTACGGATAGAGGTGCAGCCGTTGTGCGCAGAAAACGAATGAGCGTGACGACCCTGCTCGCCGCGTTGGTCGCGTTGGCCGTGGTCATGACGGGCGGTGCGACGGTGTGGGGCGCCCCCGCGCCGCCGTCGGGGACGACCGAGGCCACCGGGCGGACCGCGGAGAGGAACGCCGCGCGGGACGCGAGGGACGCCGCGGAGGCGAGGGCCGCGGAGGACGCGGCGACGCTCCGGCAGCGGCGGGACGAGCTGACCGGGGACATCACGTTCTCCGTGCCCAGCGGGACCTTCCGGGGGGAGGTGTCGGTCTCCCTGGGCACGTCCGTCTCCGGCGCCCTGATCCGGTACACCACCGACGGGCGGCTGCCCACGGCCTCCTCGCCGGTGTACTCCGGCCCGCTGCGGTTCACGGCGACCACCCAGCTGCGCGCCCGGGCGTTCGTGGACGGTGCCGCCGCCGGCGAGCCGGGGACGGCGCTGTACGTCGCCCGCTCGGTCGACGCCACGCACGACCTGCCGCTGCTGGTGATGGACGCCTACGGCGGCGGGAAGCCCGGCCGCGAGTACCGGGACGTCGCCACCTTGCTGATGGACCCGAACGGCGGCACCACCTCCCTCGGCGCGGCGCCGACGGTGGCCACCCGGGCCGGTTTCCACCTGCGCGGGCAGTCCTCGGCCACGTTCGAGAAGGCCCCGTACCGGCTGGAGCTGTGGGACAACGACAACGAGGACGCCGACCACCCGATGCTGGGCATGCCGGCCGACTCCGACTGGGTGCTGCGCGGACCGTTCCCCGACAAGACCCTGATCCGCGACGCCTTCGCCTACAGCCTGGGACAGGAGCTGGGGCTGAAGGCCCCGCGCCACCGGTTCGTCGAGCTGTACCTGAACCTGGACGGGCAGCCGCTGGGCGCCGACGACTACCAGGGCGTCTACCTGCTGGACGAGACCGTCAAGCGGTCGCCGGACCGGATCGACATCGCGAACCTCAAGAAGAGCGAGCTGACGGAGCCGGCCGTCACGGGCGGCTACATCTTCAAGTTCGACGCCTTCGCGGCCCAGGAACCGAAGCTGCCGTGCACCGGCGACGCCCGGACCTGCTGGCGGGACCTGGAGGTCGTGGAGCCCTCCGCGGAGGACCTCCGACCCGAGCAGCAGACCTGGCTGGCCCGGTACGTCCAGCGGTTCCACGACGCGCTGCACGGGGCGAACCCGTCCGATCCGCAGACCGGCTACCCGGCGTACATCGACGTCGACTCCTTCGTCGACCTGATCATCCTCAACGAGCTGAGCCGCCAGGGCGACGCCTACATCCGCAGCCAGTACTTCCACAAGGACCGCGGCGGCAGGATCGTCGCGGGGCCGCTGTGGGACTACGACCTCGGTTTCGGCGCCGTCCCCGGATCGGACATGGTCCAGGGCTGGCAGTTCCAGCCGTTCTCGTTCCCCGGCTTCCCGGCCACCACCGACTGGTTCGTCAAGCTGATGCAGGACCCGTCGTTCAACCGGAAGGTCAAGCAGCGGTGGGACCGGTTGCGGCAGGGCGTGCTGTCCGACGCGCACCTGCGGTCGCGGGTCTCCCGGTTGGCCGAGCCGCTGACCGACGCGGCCCAGCGCAACTTCCGGAAGTGGCCCAACCTCGGCAGCCGCACGGTCGGGCCGTTCCAGACCAAGACCAGCCGGACCTGGCAGGAGCAGTTGCAGATGATGCAGGACTGGCTGGTCCAGCGGGCGGCCTGGATCGACTCCTCCGGCTGGCGGGTCACCGCCGGTCCCGCGGCGAAGCCGGAGGCGCGGTCGGCGCCCGTGCCGCCGCACCTCGAGGGGCGCGCGAGGCCCTGACCCGACCGCCTGTCCGGTCCGTCCGACAGTCTGTCCGTCCGACCGCCTGTCCGACCGCAGCACACCGACGGCGCACGCCGAGCCGGCCCGGTTCCGGGCCGGCTCGGCGTGCCGTGCGTATCGGGCCGTACCGGGGCACCGCACGGGCGCGGCAGAGGTGCTGCCGAATGACCGAAAAGCGTCTGCGCGGAACCTTGTCGGTGACCATCGGCGCACCTACAGTCAGGCTACCCGCCGGTATTGACATGTTCACTAATACCGGATGTCCCCGCGCGCGCCTCCACGGCCGCGGGGTGGAGCCGCACCACCGAGTACACCGATCCATCGCCGTTCGTATGCCAGAGGCACGTCCGCGACGGTCTCGTGGGCGTCGCCGGAGGGGTGTGTGATGAAGGACGCTCAGGAAAGCGCTCAGGACAGACGGGTCACGGGCCGTGTCAGATGGCGCAGGTTCGGCGCCGTCGTCGTGCCCGGCTTCGCCGTCACCGGCGCACTGGCCGTCGCGCTGGCCCAAGGGGCCCTCGCCGCGTCGTTCGCCGTGTCGGGGCAGCAGTTCAAGGTCTCCGCGGACCGCCTCACCGGTTCGGGCTTCGCGCAGTACGGGAGCGTGGACGTCAACGCCCGCGACGAACTGCTGCCCGTCGCGGTGACGGGCATCAGGGAGGCCGAGCTCGAAAGCCTCTGCCAGTCGGTCGTCACCACCCTGCCCATCCTCGGCGACATCTCGCTGAACCTCACCGCGGGCAAGCACAGGCCGGTCGAGGCCACCGACCTGTTCGTCGACGCCACCCAGCTCTCGGGCGACGCCTCGTTCAGGAACATCGAGATCGGCCGCGACGCCTCCACGCTCGACAAGGGCCCGGACGGCGCCCAGGGCATGCAGGACGCCTTCTCCCAGCAGGCCGACACCCTGGAGATCAGCAACCTGAAGCAGGTCGCCTGGGCGACCAACGCCGGGACGTTCAAACTGTCCGGACTGAGCATGAAGATCACCAAGGGCAAGCGCGAATGCTTCTGAGGTGGCGGCGCTGGCGCCGCAGCAGGCCCTTCTGGGGAGGGCTGGTCACCGTCGCCGCGGGCGTGGAGATCGCCGTCATCCCCTTGGCGCCCCTGAAGGTCATGCTGCACCAGGGCGTGGCGGGAGCCGCGTCCGTCCTCCTGGGAGCGGTCATGATCGTGATGGGGCTGTCGGCCTGGTTCGCGCCCCAGTACCGCGCGCTCGCCGGAATCCTCACGGCCATGGTCGCCGCGACGGCCCTGGTGCTCTCCAATCTCGGCGGCTTCCTGATCGGGACGGTCGCCGGTGTCATCGGCGGTGGAATGCTCTTCGGTTGGCAGCCGGACGCACCGCCGCCGTCTCCCCACCCCACCCCCCAACCCTCAGAGGAGACAGCATGACGCACCGCTCGTTACCCACCCGTGCCGCGCGCACGTCGGTTTCCCTCGGCGCCGGACTGGCCGCGGCGGCGGCCCTGGTGCTGGCCGGGACCGGTACCGCGGCGGCCGAGCCCGCCGCCGTGGCCGGCTCCACGACCGTCACCCCGGCCGGCCACTACTTCAAGGCGAACCTGGCCGGCACCGCCACCTTCAAGGCGGGCATCGTGACCGTCACCTGTACGGTCTCCACCTCGGCGCCCACCGACCCGCTCGGCACCGACGCCGACAACAGGATTCCCGACGCGCCGGGCAACACCAACGCCGCCGGTCCGGTCTCCGGCCCCATCAACCCGCCCACCTACAGCTCGTGCCGGACCAGCATGCCGGGCGTGTCCGCCTCCATCGTCACCACCGGCACCTGGGGCGTGGCCGTCCAGCACGGGACGCCGTCCACCGCCAACCTGACCATCCCCCGGCAGGGCTTCGTCCTGAAGACCAGCGGGCTGGCGAGCTGCACCGTGACCGCCGCCCCCGACGGGGACGCCACGGTCGCGGGCACCTGGACCAACGGGGCGCCGTCCCGGCTCTCCTTCTCCAACGTGTCCGTTCCCGTGGACGTCGTCGGCGGGTTCGGCTGCCCGACCAGCTCCACCAGCTCCACCTTCAGCGTCGCCTACGACATCACCGACGTGACCGACCCGGCGTCGCAGATCACCGTGACCGGGTAGACCGCGACCGAGTCGCCCGACGGGCCGCCCCGTCGGGCGACGGTCCTCGGGACAGGGCCCCGGGCGGCGACCAGGCAGCCGCCCGGGGCCCGTGGCGCGCGGGGGAGGGGCGGACGCGAGGACGCGTCAGGTCCGCGGTCGCAGCCCGTTCAGGGCGGTCTCGACCACGGCGTCGGCGAACTCGGCCGTCAGCGGTCCCTCGCGGTGCAGCCAGCGCCGCTGCAACGGCCCCCAGATCAGGTCCAGGGCGATGTCGAGGTCCACGTCGGGGGCGAGCTGTCCCGCCTCCCGGGCCCTGCGCAGGCGCCGGAGCTTGAGCTCCCTCAGGGGCCCGTCCAGCCGTTCGGCGAAGTCGGCGGCCAGCTTCGGGTCGAGGAGGATCTCGACGGTCAGGGCGCGCATCGGCTCGCTCAGGCGCGGGTCGTTCAACTCGTCGACGGTGGCGCGGAGCACCGTCTTCAGGTCCGCCTCCAGATCGCCGGTGTCGGGCAGGTCGGCGAGTTCCTCGTCCCGGCCCTCGGAGAGCGCCAGCAGCGCGTCGAAGAGCACCGCGCCCTTGGACGGCCACCAGCGGTAGATCGTCTGCTTGCCCGCGCCGGCCCGGGCGGCGATGCCCTCGATGCTCAGCCGGGCGTAACCGACCTCCCCGACCAGTTCCAGCGCGGCGTCGAGGATGGCTCGACGGGTGGCCTCGCTGCGCCGGCCGGCGTCGGGGGTTCTGCGCTGCGTCGTCATCGGGGACAGCGTACCGGAAGAGAGACGAGACGGACCGTCTTGCTTTTCGGGGAGGGTGGATCTACGGTGGGAACGCCAAGGCGAGACGGTGCGTCTCGCTCGATCGTCCGACCCAGGGAGACACCCCATGACCACCGCGCCCACACCGACCACCGACCGGGTCTGGTTCGTCACCGGGGCGAGCCGGGGCCTGGGCCGGGCCTTCACCGAGGCCGCCCTCGCCGCGGGCGACCGCGTGGCCGCCGCGTCCCGCACCCTCGCCACCCCCGAACCCCTGGCGGACCTGGCGGCCGAACACGGCGACCGGCTGCTGACCCTCCCGCTGGACGTCACCGACCGTGCGGCCGTCCACGAGACCGTCGGGAAGGCGGTGGAGCACTTCGGGCGCCTCGACGTCGTCGTCAACAACGCCGGCTTCCTGGCCACCGGGGCGGTGGAGGAGTTCTCCGAGACCCAGGCCCGCGCCCAGTTGGAGACCAACTTCTTCGGCCCCCTGTGGGTGAGCCAGGCCGTCCTGCCCCACCTGCGCGCCCGGCGCCACGGGCACATCGTGCAGATCTCCAGCATCGGCGGGCTGGGGGGCTTCCCCTTCACCGGCCTGTACAGCGCGAGCAAGTTCGCCCTGGAGGGGATGAGCGAGGCACTGGCGGCGGAGGCCGCGAGTTTCGGCGTGAAGGTCACCATCGTCGAACCCGGCGGCTACTGGACCGACCTCTACACCACCGGCCTGGTCACCGCCGAGCCCCTGGACGCCTACGCGCCGCTGCGCGCCGAGACGGAGAAGGCGATGGCCGGGAACTCGGTGGACAGCATGCCGCGCCTGGCCGCCGAGGCCCTGATGAAACTGGTCGACAGCGAGGACCCGCCGCTGCGGCTGCTGCTCGGCGACACGATCTACGACCTGGCCTTCGACCTCGTGCGCCGGCGCATGGACACCTGGGCCGCCTGGGAGGAGACCAGCCGCGCCGCCGAACACGCCGTTCCCATGCCCGAGGGATACGGCACCTGACAGTACGTCAGGGGTCTCCGTCGCCCGTCGCCCGCCGCCCCACGCGCCGGCGGACCTCGTCGGTGAGGCGGGTCAGGGCGTCGGAGACGACCGGCTCCGGCGGTACCGGATCGTCGATCCGCCGGGCCGCCTCGGGCAGCTCGGCCAGGTCGGCCTCGAACCGCTCGCGGGCCACCGACAGCGGGGCCGGCCCGGCGACGCGGTGCCCGCCGGACATCACCGTCCGGAGCAGGGGAGCGGTGTCCGGCGGCGGTTCCTCGTCCCACAGGCCGACGGTGTCGGCGATCCCCGGCCCCCGGAAGACCTGCTTGGCGCCCGGGGCCGTCGCCTTCGCCGCCGACAGCTTCATCACCGGACGCCCGTCGTAGGAGACCAGCTTGTAGGCGGAGTCCAGATAGGGCGCGTCGGCCGACACCCCCACCCGGGTGCCCACGGCGTAGACGTCGATCGGGGCGCCGGAGCGCACCAGGCGGTCGATGCCGTCCTCGTCCAGGCCGCCGCTGGCGACGATCCGCACCTCGGGCAGCCCCGCCCCGTCCAGGACGCGCCGCGCCCGCACGGCCAGGTCGCCCAGGTCGCCGCTGTCGAGCCGGATGCCGCAGCCGGTGCCCGGCGCGTGGCCCAGGTCGCGCAGCACCCGGGCGGCCGTGGCCACCCCCCGCTCGGTGTCGTAGGTGTCCACCAGGAAGGTCACCGGCCCCGGATGGGCGCGGGCGAAGGCGTGGAAGGCGGCCTCCTCGTCCTCGTACGCCTCGACGAAGGAGTGCGCCATGGTGCCCACCGCGGGCATCCCGTAGGCGGTGGCCGCGGCGACGTTGCTGGTCCCGGCGAACCCCACCAGGGAACCGAGCCGGGCCGCGCGCAGCCCCGCCTCGATCCCCTGGGTGCGGCGCAGCGAGAAGTCCACCACCGGGCGGCCGGCGGCGGCCAAGACGCAGCGGGCCGCCTTGGACGCCACGGCCGTCTGGTGGCTGAGCAGGTTGAGCAGGGCGGTCTCGGCGAGCTGCGCCTGCGGCAGCGGGGCGGTCACCTCCAGCAGGGGTTCGCCGGCCGGCACGATCCGGCCCTCCGGAACCGCCCGCACCTCGCCGGTGAACTCCAGCCCCACCAGCGGTTCGAGGTCCTCCACGGGACGGTGCAGCGCCTCGGCGAAGGCCGCCGCCTCGGCGGAGCCGATCCGCAGCCCCTCCAGATAGGACAGCGCCGACTCCAGGCCCGCGGCCACCAGGAAGCCGCGGCGCGGCGGCAGCTTCCGGACGAACAGGCTGAAGGTCGCCTCGCCGGTCATGTCGTCGCGCAGGTACGCCAGGGCCATGCTCACCTCGTACAGGTCGGTGGTGAGCGCTCCCGGCACCGTCATCTGTCCGCTCATGGTCTGTGGGGATCCGTCCTGTGCTGGTGGGGCGGGGGACGTGTGTGGGGGACCGTCAGTCGGGTTCCATGTACGGGCGGCGGAAGAGGGGCGCCCGCCCGGCGTCGTGGGGACGCACGACCGCCAGCGCCCGGTCGAGGGAGACCCCGAGCGGGACGCCGGTGTCCACGGGGACGGCCTCGGGCCACGGCGTCTCCCGGGCCGCCATGGCGGCGGCCACCTCCGCGTCCGCGTCCGAGGCCCCGGGGGCACGGCCGGCCAGGCGCGCGGCGGCCACGTCGTCCGGCACCTCGCAGCGCAGGGTCACCAGATCGGCTTCGGCGCCCTCGGCCGTGCGCCGGGCCGCCGCGCGCCGCGCCGGATCCGTCCAACTGGCGTCCAGCACCACCGACTCGCCCGAGGACAGCAGGGCGGACGCGCGCTCCAGGAGCGCGGCGTAGGTGGCCTCGGTCCACCGCGGCGCGTACAGCCCCTCGCCGTAGCCGGCCGCGGCGGACCGCTCCGCCGGGATGCCCGCCACCTCCTTGCGGACGCGGTCGCTGGAGAGCAGCACCATCCCCGACCGGTCGGCCAGCGCGCCGGCGAGCGTGGACTTGCCGCTGCCCGGAAGCCCCCCGACCAGGACCAGCTTCACGGCGGAGGTCCGCAGGTGGCGCAGGGCCACCGCCACCAGCTGCCGCGCCGCCTGCCCGGTGCCGGGCGCGCCCTGCCGCGCCTGGAAGAGGGAGACCTTGGCCCGGACGAAGGCGCGGTAGGCGACGTAGTGGTGCCACAGGGAGGTCGGCGCGGGATCACCGGAGTACTCGCCGTACCGGGCGAGGAAGAACGCGGCGGCCTCCGCGGCGCCCAGCCGCTCCAGGTCCATCGCGAGGAACGCCGCGTCGTCCAGGCCGTCGACGTACCGCAGCCGGTCGTCGAACTCCAGGCAGTCCAGGACGCGCGGGCCGTCCGCCAGGCAGAAGACGTCCTCGGCCAGCAGGTCGCCGTGGCCGTCGACCACCCGCCCCTGCCGGACGCGGGCCTCGAACAACCGCTCGCGACCGGCGAGGTAACGGCGCGCCAACCCCTCGACCTCCGCCACCCCCTCGGGCACCTCGACGTCCCCCTCCACCGCGCGGACCTGCGCGAAGCTCGCCTCCCAGCGCGAGGCGAGCGCGTCCCGCGTGCCCTGCGCGGCGACCTCCGGACCGCGCGGGGCCTTCGCGTGCCACGTCGCGAGCAGCCGGGCCACGGCCCGCAGCGGGTCCTCGACGTCCTCGCCCCGCCGCACCAGGTGGGACAGGCGGCGCTCGATCGGCATGCGGCGCATCACCACCATCGGCTCCGGCTCGGGAGCGCCCGCGGCCGGGTCCTCGGCGGGGCGGTGCACCTCGGCCAGACCCAGGTAGACGTCGGGGGCGAAACGGCGGTTGAGCTCGATCTCCCGCTCGCACCCCCGCCGCCGCGCGGCGGGCGTGGTGAAGTCCACGAACTCCAGGTCCACCGGCTTCTTGAGCTTGTAGACGCGGTCCCCGACGAAGAACACGACCGCGGTGTGGGTCTCGTACACGCCCGCGCGCGGGGACCCCGCCGCCCGCGGGCCCGTACCGGCCCGGGAGGCGGACGCGTCGGTTCGCGGAGTGGACATCCTCGTGCTCCCTGGACGGCTGTTCCCCGGCCTGCGGGGACGGGCGGAGCGGGACGCTCCGGTGCGTGGTGGGGGAGTACCGGGGACGCCCCGTCCGGAAACCCCCCGCCCGGACCGGGACTCCGCCGTCCGATGGAACCCCCGAGGTCCCGGGGGTACCGTGGAGAACGGAAGCCGGACGCGCATCGACGCCGAGGAGGTGCCGTCGATGCCCGAGGAGACGAACACCGGGCGGGCAGGCCCCGCACGCGCTCCGCGCCCGGATGAGGCCGCGGGCCGCACGTCCGGCCGTCCCCGCGACCCCCACGCCACAGACCCGCCCCCGGCGGTCGGCGGGCCACGCCGCCCGACGGCCGAGCCGCCGGAGAACCACCGGCGCGGACGGCACCCGCCGGAGCGAAGGCCGCGTCGAAGGGCGCGGCGGCGCACCTCCGGGCGCATCGCACAAGCGCACCCGAGGCGCATCCCAGGACGCATCCCCCGGTGAACCGGACGGCGCATCGAGGCCGACCGCGTCCACCACCCCATCGGCGGACCCCAGCGGTCCGCGCCACGACAGGGAGCAGACGATGCCGCAGCACACACAGGACTGGCAGGTCCGCCTCCACCTCTCCGAGGAGGAGGGCACGACGAAGGCACGCGCGGTACTGGACATCGGCGGCACGGCGGTCACCGGCCAGGGTGTCGCGCGCCGCAACCCACACGACAGGGACATCCCCGAGATCGGCGACGAACTCGCGGCGGGCCGGGCGATGAACGACCTGGCGCAGAAACTGTTGACCATCGCACGGACCGACATCGAGGGCCTCTCCCACCCCGGCCCCTGAGCCGTCCCCGCACCCCGACCCGCACCGCACCACGGCGATCGGCCGCACGCCGGGCCCCGCACCCGGGCCCGGCGCGGTGCCGCGGGCGTCCCGCACACAACCGTCCACCGACCGGCGGACGGGCGACAGCCAGGGAGAACCGGTGAGCACACGGACACTCTCCGAAGAACGCGTGGCGGACCTGGTCCACGACGCCACCGCGGCCCCGTCCCTGTACAACGCGCAACCCTGGCGCTTCCACTGCCTGCGGGGCGAACGCACCTTCGAGGTCCGCGCGGACCCCGGGCGCGGCCTGCCGCACACCGACCCCGACGCGCGCGGCCTCCACATCGGCTGCGGAGCGGCCGTGCTCAACCTGAGGGTCGCCGCCGCCCACGCCGGTTGGCGCCCGGAGACCCGGCTGCTGCCCGACCCGAGGGACCCCGCCCTGCTCGCCACCGTGCACCTGGTCGACCCCGACGGCGGAGAGAGCGACCTCGCCGCGCTGTACCCGGCGGTCCGCCGACGGCACACCAGCCGCCGGCCGTACGCCGAGACCCGGATCCCCGAGGCCGTGCGGTCCGCCCTGGCCCGGGCCGCCCGCCGGGAGGGGGCCCTGCTGGACTTCCCGAGCCCCCGGCACCTGCGGTGGGTCCTGGAACTCACCGAGGAGGCCGAGGCCCGCAACCGCACCGACCCCGGCCGGCGGGAGGACCTGGCGCGGTGGGCCCGCACCGGACCCGGGACGGACGGCCCGACCGGGGACGGCGGCCCCGCCCGCGCCCTCGGGCCGCGCACCCGCGAGGGCAGCGTCCCCGTGCGCGACCACGCCGGCGCCCGGCGGACGCCCGGCCGCGGATCGGCGGACTTCGAGCGCTCCCCCCAACTGGCCCTGCTCAGCACGCTCAGGGACCGCCCCGAGGACTGGCTGAGGGCGGGTCAGGCCATGGAGCGCGTCCTGCTGCTGGCCACCTCCGAGGGCCTGGTCGGGTCGCCCGTCACCCAGGCCGTCGAGTGGCCCGACCTGCGCTGGCCGCTGCGCGACCCCGTCTCCGGAAAGGGACTGGTGCAGGTGGTGCTGCGCCTGGGCTACGGACCCCCGGGGCCCGAGACGCCGCGCCGCCCGCTGCCGGAGATCCTCGACGTCGACCCCTAGCCGCCCCGGCCCCGGAGGGGCGCGCGGACACGACGGAACCGGGGCGGCGGGCCGAGCCCGCCGCCCCGCCCCTCCCGGCGAACGCCTCGTGAACGGCGGCGGGGAGGACCGTCCGCGTCCCGCGGACCCCCGGGCGCGCCGGCCGGCGCTCCACCGTGCCGCGTCCCTCCCCCCGGTCCTCTCCGTCACCCCGAGCACACCCGATCGCGGCCCGCCGGGCACGGGGCCGGACGTCCCCGCGGCCAGGGACCTCCGGCCCCGTCCGCGCCGCCGCGGGGAGCGGGTCGGGCCGTCGGCCGAGTCCTGCCGGGCTCCGCCGGGACGCCGGTGGGGCCCGGCACGCGAAGCCGGCGCCGTACCGGCGGTCGAGCGCCCTGCGGGCGGCGACGTGACCGGCGGCGGACGGGCTTCCGCCGGAAAAGTGTGCCAAGCGGCCCGGAGCCGAGACCCCGCGCCGGACCGGAGGCGTCCGGACGGCCGGCACAACTCCCTTGCCGCCGAGGCGGGTTGACTTGCCGGGGGGGAAGTCCGGAAAGCGACCGGCACGGCGGGGGCGGGGCAGCGGCCCGGTGACGGGGGCCGTTACGGTGGGGGACCGGAAGGCTCTTGGGCCTGGCGGAGGGACCTGTGGGCATGGCGGGCAAGGGGCACGGCGACGCCGGTCGGCTGCCACGGCTGCAACTGGACGAGCTGCTGGACGAGTTGCAGGTGCGCATCGACGCCGTGCGCGGCACCCGGGACCGGGTGCACAGCCTGCTCGAGGCCGTGCTGTCGGTGGGGCGCGAACTGGACCTGTCGCAGGTGCTCCAGCGGATCGTGGAGGCCGCGGTGGTCCTGGTGGACGCCGAGTACGGCGCCCTGGGGGTGATCGGGGAGGACGGCAGGCTCTCCCGGTTCATCCCGGTGGGGCTGGACGAGGAGCAGATCGAGGCCATCGGCCCGCTGCCCTCGGGCCACGGGCTGCTGGGCGAGTTGATCCGCAACCCCGAGCCGTTGCGGGTGCCGGACCTCTCGCGGCATCCGGGCTCCAGCGGCTTCCCGCCCAACCATCCGCCGATGCACTCCTTTCTGGGCGTGCCGATCCGGGTGCGCGAGGAGGTGTTCGGGAACCTCTACCTGACCGAGAAGCGGGGCGGCCGGGAGTTCGACGCCGAGGACGAGACGGTGCTGTCCACCCTGGCGGTGGCGGCGGGTGTGGCGATCGAGAACGCCCGGCTGTACGAGCAGACGCGCAACCGGGAGCGCTGGCTGCGGGCGAACACCGAGATCACCGCCGGGCTGCTGTCCGGTGTGGACGAGCAGCGGGTGCTGGAGCTGATCGTCGAGCACGCGCGTCGGATCCTCTCGGCGGACCTGGGGGTGCTGGCCCTGCCCTTGGAGGGCACCGACAACCTGCAGGTGGCGTTGGCCACGGGGGAGCGCAGCGAGGTGTTCCGGGGGCTGGTGCTGCCCCGGCGGGGGTCGTTCCTGGGGGCGGCGATCGAGGCGGGGGAGTCGATCACCAGCACCCGTATCGCGGACGATCCGCGGATCACGTCGGGCCCGTCGCGGTGGGAGGGGATGGGGCCCGCGGTCGCGGTGCCGATGGGCACCGGGGACGGGGCGCACGGCGCGCTGCTGCTGGTGCGCAGGGGGAAGGCGTCGGTGTTCACCGAGGTGGAGACGGCTCCGCTGCTGTCCTTCGCGGCCCAGGCGGGGGTCGCGATGGAGTTGGCGAAGCGGCGGCGGGCGGCCGAGCAGGTCGCGCTGCTGGAGGACCGGGACCGCATCGCGCGGGATCTGCACGACCTGGCCATCCAGCGGCTCTTCGCCACGGGGATGACGTTGCAGAGCGCGGTGCGTTTCGTCCGGCACCCGGAGGCGAGCGAGCGGTTGCTGCGGGCCGTGGACGATCTGGACGAGACCATCAAGATCATCAGGTCGACGATCTTCGGGTTGCGCGGTCACGGCACCGGCCCCGCCGGTCGGGGCTGCGGGTGCGGGTGGCGACGGTGGTGGAGGAGGCCGTGCGGAGCCTGGGTTTCACGCCGGCTCTGCGGATGGAGGGGCTGGTGGACACCGATGTGCCGCCCGCCGTGGCCGACGACGTGGTGGCGGTGCTGGGGGAGGCGCTGTCCAACGTCGCGCGGCACGCGGACGCCTCGGTGGCCGAGGTCTCGCTCGTGGTGGGGTCCGGCACCGTGACCGTCACGGTGGTGGACAACGGGGTGGGCATTCCCGAGGGGGGTCGTCGCAGCGGTCTGAAGAACCTGGCGGAGCGGGCGGAGAAGCTCGGCGGGGAGTTGCTGGTGGAGTCGCCGCGGGACGGCGGCAGCCGGCTGGTGTGGCGGGTTCCGCTGGCCGGGGGGTGAGTTCGGCCGTCGTCGCGCGCCGGTTTCCCGCGCCGGTTTCCGGGGTCTTCCGGGCCGGTCGGCGGGGTGGCGGGCGTCGCGCGGGTCGGGGCGGTGTGGGGCCGCCGTGCCGGTTTCCGGTCGGGGTGCTGCGCGGCGGCCCGTGGGGGTGTGGCGGGGTGGGTGCGGTCAGATGATCTGGGGTGCGCCGGTGAGTTCGTCGGCGATCGCGTGGGCCCAGCGTCGGATGCGTTCGCGGTTGCGGAAGTCTCCGCCCTTGCCGTGTGCGAGGAGTTGCCGGGCGATGAATCCTCGGGCGTCGTCGGCGAGGCTGCCGCCGAAGGTGACGTGTTCGTAGGCGTCCAGTCGGGCGGCGATGCGTGTCACCTGGGGGGTGGGCGGGATGTCGTGTTCGTCGGCGGAGGTGTCGAGTGGGCCGCTGCTGAACAGCCACACCGGCCGTCGTGCCAGTTCGTGACACCGGCGGCGGGCGAGGCGGGTGGCCTGCCGGTGCCAGCGGCCGGCGTACAGGCCCGAGCCGAGGAGGACGGCGTCGTAGGGAGCGAGGTCGTCGACCTCGGCCGCGGGCAGCACGTCGGCTTCCAGGTGCCTTTCGCGGAGGGCTGCGCCGATCCACTGGGCGATTTCGGCGGTGGAGCCGTTCTTCGAGCCGTAGGCGACGAGCACGTGTCGTGCGGTCATCGCCGACCGCCTCCTTCCTGTGCGTGCTCGGTGGTGCGGCGTGGTGTCGCCGCGGGCGTGTCGTCGGGGCCGTCGGGGTCGTCGGGCCTCGTCGCGGCCACACGGGGACGCCTACCCCGTGCGGTCGGTCGTGTGACGTGGGTGGGTTCTCGGGGATCCGTGTCTCCTGCCGCGGGCGGGTACTCGGCTCGGGGTCGGGAAGCGGGGCGGAGCGCCGCTCCGTCCGGAGGTCTGGAGGTGCACGCCATGACCCGCGCCGTCATCGTGGGCCTGGACGGCTCGCGCGAGAGTCTGGCCGCCGCGGACTGGGCGGCTCGTGAGGCGCAGTTGCGTTCGCTGCCGTTGCGGCTGGTGCACGTGGAGGAGACGGAGTCCCACCATCCGCGTTTCGTGTCCTCGCTGGACGCGGAGGCGCGGGAGAGGTGGCGGCGGGTGCCGGACGAGGTGGCGGCCGGTCTGTCGGCGGGGCATCCCGGTCTGGAGGTCGTGGTCGAGCGGGCCGCGGGGCGTCCGGCCGAGGTGCTGAGGGAGGTGGCGGCCGGTGCCGGGATGCTGGTGCTGGGGTCGCACGGCAGGGGGGCGCTGGCGGGTTTCCTGGTGGGCTCGGTCGCCCTGTCCGCCGTGGCCCACACCCGGTGTCCGCTGGTGTTGGTGCGGGCGGGGGGCGAGAGGGAGGGGGACGGCGGGGGCCGGGGGGAGCGCGGTCCGTACCGCGATGTCGTGTTGGGGGTGGATCCGAGCAGGCCGAACGAGGAGTTGGTGGAGTTCGCCTTCGACGCGGCGGCTCTGCGGGGCGCGCTGCTGCGTGTCGTCCACGGTTGGGAGCCGCCGCCGGTGTACGGGATCAATCCGGTGGCCCTGGGCCCCAATCCGGTGGACGACCTGGCCGGGGAGAAGGAGCAGGCGTTGGCGGCGGCGTTGCGTCCGTGGCGGGAGAAGTATCCGCAGGTGGAGGTGGTGGAGCAGGCCGTGATCGGGCGGCCCGCCCGGCATCTGCTGGAGGCCGCCGAGGAGGCGGATCTGGTGGTCGTCGGGCGGCACGTCCGGCGTTCTCCGCTGGGTTTCCACGTCGGGCCGGTGACCCATGCGCTCATGCACCACTCGCCCGCGCCGGTCGCCGTCGTTCCGTACCACTGACGTGTCCGCGCGGTGTCCGGGGACGGTTCCCGGCATGGGTCCGCACGGCGTGACGGCGGGACGGCGTGCGGGTGGCGGGGGTCTCCGGGCGTTCCGCGGTCGTCCGGGGGCGTCCAAGCGGAAACGGGAGTTTCCGTACACCCTTGTAGATAGCGGGACGGAGTTCGCGTTCCGCTGTGGCAGGGACGGGAGGAAGGACGATGGACGCCAACGGCACACCGCCCCCCGCGGAGCGGGAACCGCGGGGGCACGTGGCGGTCGGGGTGGACGGTTCCCCACGGTCCGAGGCGGCCCTGCGGGAGGCGGCGCCGCAGGCGCGGCGCCGCGCGGTTCCGTTGGAGGTCGTGCACGGTCGGCCGTGGTCCCGTTTGGGGGGCACCGGGCGCGGGTTCGGTCCGCCCTCCCGCGAGGACGCCCAGGCGCTGGCGGACGCGGCGGCGGATCGGGCGCGGGAGCTCGAACCCGGGCTGACGGTCCTGGCCGGGGTCTCGGAGGAGGACGCCGCCGAGGCCCTGGTGGAGGTGAGCGGGCGCGCGGCGCTGACCGTGGTCGGCTCCCGCGGTCTGGGCGGGTTCGCCGGGCTGCTGCTCGGTTCGGTGAGCCTGCGGGTCGCCGCGCACGCCGCCGGGCCCCTGCTGCTCGTGCGGGGCGGCCCGGAGCCGGAGGGGGGCGGCGCGGTCCACGGCACCGTCGTGGTCGGGGTCGAGAGCGACGCCGACGCCGATGCGGTGGAGCTGGCCTTCGAGGAGGCCGCGGCCCGGCACGCCGAGCTGGCGGCGCTGCACGCCTGGATCTACCACCACCTGTCCCCGCCCGGCGAGCCGCTGGTGCCCTCCAGTCCGTTGGAGGAGGACATCGCGCGGATCGCGCGTACCGAGGCGGCGGTGGCCGAGGGGGTGGTGGCTCCGTTCCGCGAGAAGTATCCGCGGGTGCGCGCGCGGGTCAGGACGGTCAACGGCAGCGCCCAGCACGTCCTGATCGAGGCGAGTCGGGCGGCGGATCTGGTGGTGCTGGCCGCCCACCGGGGGCGCGGCCGGCTGGCGATGCGGCTGGGTCCGGTGGTGCACGCCCTGATCCACCACGCCCACTGCCCGGTGCTGATGGTGCCGGTTCCCGGCAAGGGGGGTGCGAGGACGTGACCGCCGTCCCGGCGGGCCTGCGGCACCAGATCCGCCGTGACCGGGGCGCGGTCGCGTGTCCGCCGGTGCCGTCGCCCGCTTTCCGCGCCCGGTTCCCGGCCGTCGTCGAACGAAGGAGCTGATCACCGTGGTCGATCAGGCGGCGACCGAGCCGGTCGTGCCGGTGCGGGTGGAGGCGGCGTTGGACGAGCCGCTGTCGCGTTGGCTGTGGCTGGTGAAGTGGATTCTGCTGATCCCGCACTACGTGGTGCTGTTCTTCCTGTGGATCGCGTTCGCCGTGGTGACCGTGATCGCGTTCTTCGCCGTGCTGTTCACCGGCCGCTATCCGCGTCCGCTGTTCGCCTTCAACCTCGGTGTGCTGCGCTGGAACTGGCGCGTGACGTACTACTCCCACGGGGCGTTCGCCACCGACCGCTATCCGCCCTTCAGCCTGGGTCCGGAGCCGGACTATCCGGCGCGGCTGGACGTCGTCCGTCCCGAGCGGCTCTCGCGCGGTCTGGTGCTGGTGAAGTGGTGGCTGCTGGCGATCCCGCACTACATCGTGGTGGGGTTCCTCACCGGCGGCGCGGGCGGTGCGGGCGGGGAGCGGTGGTGGTTCGCCTATGCCGGGCTGATCGCCGTCCTGGCGTTCTTCGCGGTGGTCGCCGTGGCCTTCACCGGCGTCTATCCCAGGGGGCTGTACGACCTGGTCGTCGGGTTGAACCGGTGGGTGCTGCGGGTGGTGGCCTACGTGGCGTTGATGACGGACGTCTATCCGCCCTTCCGGCTGGACCAGGGCGGTGCCGAGCGGAAACCGGCGCCGTGATCGAGGCGTTGGTGGTGCCCTTCCTGATCGCGCACGCCCTGGTGCACTTCCGCGTCCGGGTGACTCCGGTGGATCCCGACCGTCCGTCTCCGTTCGATCCCGGCCGTTCGGCCCGCCGGCGGTCCGTCTCCCGGCTCGTCCTCGCGGTCCTCGTCTCTCCGGTCGTCGGTCAGCGGGGCGCGGGTGGCGGGACGAGGGTGTTGTCGCCGGTGCGGCCGGCCAGGTGGTCCTCGACGTTGCGCACGGTGGCCTCGACGATCTGGCCGACCGCGTCGCGGGTGAAGTACGCCTGGTGGGAGCTGACCAGGACGTTGCGGAAGGTCATCAGCCTGGCGAGGGTGTCGTCGGTCATCACGTCCAGCGAGCGGTCGAAGAAGAACACCCCGGCCTCCTCCTCGTAGACGTCCAGGCCCACGCCGTCGAGCCGGCCCGCCCGCAGGGTCTCCACCAGGGCCTGGGCGTCGATCAGGCCGCCGCGGCTGGTGTTGATCAGGATCGCGTCGTCCTTCATCCGGGCCAGGGCGTCGGCGTTCACCACGTGGTGGGTGTCGGGCACCAGCGGCAGGTGCAGGCTGATCAGGTCGGCCTCGGCGAACAGTCGGTCCCGCTCGACGTACTCCATGCCCAGTTCCAGGCACTCGGGGTTCTCGGCGATGTCGGAGCCGAGCAGGCGCATGCCGAAGCCCGCGGCGATCCGGGCGAAGGCGGCGCCGATCTTCCCGGTGCCCAGCACGCCGGCGGTGCGCCCGTGGAAGTCGCGTCCCAGCAGGCCGTCGAGCCGGAAGTCGAAGTCGCGGGTGCGGGTCACCGCCCTGGCCACCCTGCGGTCGACCGCGAGGGCCAGGGCCCAGGCGAACTCGGCCACCGAGTGGGGGGAGTAGGACGACACGCGGGCGACCGACAGGCCCTCCTTCCGGGCCGCCTCCAGGTCGATGTTGTTGTAGCCGGTGGCGCGTTGGGTGATCAGTCGGGTGCCGCCGCGTGCCAGGGTGGCCAGTACCTCCCCGTCCAGGACGTCGTTGACGCTGCTGCAGACGACCTCGCAGCCGGCGGCGGTGGAGGCGGTGTCCCGGTCGAGGACCAGGTCCAGGCAGCGCAGGCGGTACCGCCCTCCGAACGCCTCTTCCAGCAGGGGCCGCTCGTCGGCGACGACCCCGTAGGCGACGACGTCCACCGTCCCGCCCGCCGCCGTGTCTCCTGTCGTGTCCGCCGCGTGGTCCACGTCGCCTCCCTGTGGGTGTCGTCTCCGGGGACCGCCGTACCCGCCCGTGCCGGCGGCGAACCCGTCGCCGGGAGCCTTTCGCGGCCCGTCCCGGCGGGGTGGGGCCGAACGGGCCGGGCGGGGGTCCGCGGGTCCCGTCGGGGGGGCCGGTTCCGGGCTCCAGCGAGCCGTCCCGCACGTAGGAGGAGAGCCTGCCCGGGCAGGACGTGGCGGTGAGGTCGCCGTGCCGCCGGATGCCGCGGCCCGCGCCGCCGATGTCGCGCAGTTGGGCGATCGACCAGCGGAAGGCGTCCAGGAGTCGGTCGCCGACGGGGTCGTAGCGGGAGCGGGTGCCGCCGGTGAGGGCGCACACCGCGTACCAGTTCCGGTTGCCGGCGGCGGTGCCGTTGGCGGCGGTCCGCACGCCCGGCCCCCGGCCCTCGAAGACGTAGCCGTGGACGCACACCAGATGGGTGTAGGCGATGTCGCCCCACCGGTTGACGTCCATGTGGTGGGCCTGGATGCCGCGCACCTGTCCGGCGCAGTCGTCGTGGCCGGCGCGGGCGACGCGCGAGGGGCCCACGTGGTGGACGGCGACGCCGCCGTTCTCGGGGGCGATGTCGGTGGGGCGGCTGCGGGCGGGGCGGGCGCCCCAGGCCGAGCGGGGGACGAAGACGGCCATCAGACCTCCCTCCGCTCCAGGTCGCACGACACGCCCGCGTCCGGGGGCTCGTGGCAGGCGTCCCGCGGGCCCTGGGGGCGGAGGGGCGTCGGGGGAGCCGGGCGGGGGGCCGCCGGAGGGCGGAGCGCGGCGGTGGCCGTGCCGCCGGCCGGGACGGAAAGGGCGACCGCGCCGGCGGCGGCCGCCGCCCTGCCGGTCAGGCTCAGGAATCCGCGTCGTGTCGGTCTGGGGGACAAGTCGTTCTCCTGCCGCCGATGGGGTGGGGCCGGCGCCGGTCCGTCCGCTTCGCCCGTGGTGGGGGTGGCGTCCCCGGGACGGCGGGGGAGCGGCGCTCGTTCGCTGCGGTGCGCAGGGGCCTACCCGGCGATCCGGATGTCAGGCTCGCCCGTACCGGTGATGTGCGCGGGGCCCGGCGGGGACCCCGGCGGGGCTCGGCGGGCGCTGCAAGGTTTCGGCAAGGAGGTTGCAGGAAAACGGTCCGCGCCCCCGGGCACCTCCCCTCCGACGCAGCAAATCGTCGACACATGGGGGAAGTTCATGTCCGCTTCGAGCAGGCGCACGGAGCCTGCCGTGATCCAGCAGGGCCAGTGGCTCACCCGGACCGGCTGCAAGAGGGTCCTGGTCGTCGCGCACACCATGACCTACGTGCACCGCCTGCGTGAGGTCGTCTCGCTCCTGGAGTCCGATCTGCGGATCCAGGTGGTCTTCACCGTCGCGCCGCACGCGTTCGGCGACGGCGTGGCCCGTCACCTGCGGGACCTGGGCATCGGCGTGGTGCCGTGGGAGAAGGCGGTGGGCGCCGGGTTCGACCTGGCCCTGGCCGCGGGTTCCCAGGGGATCGACCAGGTGCGGGCGCCGGTGGTGCGCATGCCGCACGGCGTCGGTCACATCAAGCTGTTGCGCGGCGCGGAGGACGGTGCGGCGGGCCCGTCGCGCGTGCCGGGCATGCTCAGCCGCCGCCATCTGATGCGCGACGGCAGGGTGGTGCCCGCGGCGATCGTGCTCGCGCACGAGCGGCACCGCCGGCAGTTGCGGCGCTCCTGCCCCGAGGCGCTGTCGAGGGCGGTGGTCGTCGGCGACCCCGGGCACGACCGGATCGTCGCCAGCCTGCCGCACCGGGAGCGGTACCGGCGCGCCCTCGGGCTGACCGAGGGGCGGAAGCTGGTGCTGTTCACCTCCACCTGGGGGCCGTCCTCGTCCTTCGGGCGCTTCGAGGCGCTGTTGCCGCGGCTGCTCGGCGAGCTGCCCCGGGAGAGGTACCGCACGGCGCTCCTGGTCCATCCCAACGTCTGGGCGGGGCACGGGGGGTGGCAGGTCCGGGCGTGGCTGGCCGCCTGCCGCCGCCGGGGGCTGGCGCTCCTGCCGCCGGACACCGACTGGTACGCGCCGCTGGTCGCCGCGGACTTCATCGTCGGCGACCACGGGTCGGTGACCGCCTACGGCACGCTGACGGGCGCTCCCATCCTGCTGGACCGCGACCCCGGCGAGGGGATCTCGCCGGTCTCGCCGGCGGCCCACCTCGCCCGTGTCGCGCCCGCGCTGTCGCCGCTGCACCCCCTGGAGGGGCAACTGCGCTACGCGGCCGAGGAGTACCGGCCGGAGGAGTACCGGCGCGTCGCGGCGGGGCTCACCTCCGAGCCCGGCCGCTTCAACCGCCTCATGCGCCGGCTGGTGTACCGGCTGCTGGGTCTGGCCGAGCCGGCGTACGAGCCCGTCACCGAGCCGGCCGCCGTGCCGGCGCCGCTGGACCACGGGGAGACGCCGGTGCCGGGGGTGCCGGCGTGACGCCCGCGTTCCGCACCCGTGTCGCGGTGCTGTCGCCCGCCGGCGTGCGGGTCACGGTGGTGCGCACCGCGCCCCCGCCGCACCGTTCGGCGGTCACCGCGCCCTTCGCCGACGTCCACGTGTGCGCGGACCCCGACCGGCGGGAGGACGGCCGCTGGCACGAGTACGCGGACGTCCTCGGCGGCAGCCGTCCGCTCCCCGTGCGGCGGGCCGAGCGCCGGGTGGTCGGGGTGCTGGACCGTCATCCGGGCTGCCTGGTGGCGGCGGTGCCGCGCGCGGACGGCGGCTGCGTGGCGGGTGTCCGCGGCGGCCGGCTGCTGGTGGCGCTGCCCGTGGGCGGGGTGGTCCCGTCCGTGCGGCAGTGGGTGGCGTTCGCCTCGCTGCTGCACTCCTGGCTGGTGGCGGGGTACTCCGTGGACGCCCTGCGCACCGTGGTCCTGGACGGTGGGGCCGGTGCGGGCCACGGTGGGGCCGGCGCGGCGCGGGTGCGCGTCGTGCGGTTGTGAGGCCGTGAGGCCGGCCCGTCGCGTCAGGTCGAGGGGTCGGGGGGATCGGTTCCGGCGTCCGGCGCCCGGAGCCGGTCCTCCAGCCGCCGTGCGTTCGCGGGGCTGAGGGGCCGGTAGATGTCCAGGGAGCGTCGGAGCAGTTCCCGGGCCCGGTCCTCCTCGCCCGAGCGGCGGGCCGCCAGCCCGAGCAGTTCCAGGGCGCGGGCCTGCCAGTGGGCCGAGCCGGTCCTTCGGAAGTCGGCGAACGCCTTCCACAGCCGCTCCCGGCCGCCCGCGGGGTCGCCCGCGCACGCGGTGGCGTGGCCGAGGAGGGCCAGGGCCCGTGCGGCGTCGTAGGTGTCGCCGGCCGCCCTCAGGTCGTCGTACGCCCGGGACAGGTGTCCGATCGCCGGGCCGTGCTCGCCGCGGGCCAGCGCGGTCTCGCCCAGGCACAGCCGTGACAGCGCGGCGCCGCGTCCGTACCCGATGGACTCGCGCAGTGCGAGGGCGCGGGTGAAGTACGCCTCGGCGTCGTCGAGCCGGCCGGCGCGCAGCCGCGCGTTGCCGAGTCCGTTGAGGGCCTGTGCCTGCCCGCGCACGTCCCCGTCCTCCTCGGCGTGCCGCAGCGCCCGCTCGTACCAGTCGGCCGCCTCCTCGATCCGGCCGGCGTCCCGCAGGCCGTTGCCGCCCGAGGTGAGCATGCGTCCCACGGCCTCCCGGTCTCCGTCCCGTCGGGCGGCGGCCAGGCCGACGGTGTGGGCCTCGATCCACATCTCGGTGGGGCGCAGCCGCAGGAACAGCGGCCACATCGCGTCCACGAGCTGCCAGGTGGTCGCGTCCCACCCCGCCGCGTCGCTGAGCCGCACCGCCGCCATCAGGGTGTGCCGGTGGGTGTCGAGCCAGGCCAGCGCCGTCTCGCCGTCCTCGAAGGGGGCGGTGGCGGCGGGCGGGTGGGCGTAGTGCCGGGCGAGTCTGCGGTGGACGGGGGAGAGGATCGCCTCGGCCGCCGTGGCCGTGGCCAGGCACCAGTCCACGAACCGCCGGGCCACCTCCCGGCGGGCCGCGGCGCTCTCCTCGGCCTCGCCGCGCTGGGCGGCGTGGAGGCGGACCAGGTCGTGGAAGCGGAGGCTGTCCGAACCGGCGTCCTCCAGGAGGTTGGTCTCCACCAGCAGGTCCAGCGTCCGCTCGGCCTCCTCGACCGGCAGGTCGCAGGACGCGGCGACCAGGGGCGTGTCGTAGTGGGTGACGGGCAGCGTCCCCAGTCGCCGGTAGACCCGGGCGGCGTCCTCGGGCAGCGCGTGGTAGGACTCGTCCAGGGCGGTGCGGACGGCCGCCTCGCCCTCCACCCGTAACGCCTCCAGCGGGCCGCGGCCCCGGTCCAGGGCGGCGGCCAGCGCGGACAGCGGCTGCCGGGGCCGTGCCGCCAGGTGGGCGGCGGCCAGGCTCACCGCCAGGGGCAGGAAGGCGCACAGCCGGACGACGCGGCGGGCGGTCTCCGGGTCGCGGGCCACCCGCTCGCCGCCGCCGTGGCGGAGCAGGTCCAGGGCCGCGCCCGGTTCCAGGGCGCGCAGGTGGTGGACCGCCGCGCCGTCGACGACGAGGCCGGTCAGCCGCTGCCGGCTCGTGACGACGACGAGGCTGTCGGACGTCCCGGGCACCAGCGGCCGTACCTGTGCGGCGGTGTAGGCGTTGTCGAGGAGGACGGTCAGGCGCAGGTCGGCGGTGACCGAACGCCAGAGCGCGACCTGCTCGGCCGGGCCGCCGGGCACGGCCGTCACGCCCAGGGAGCGCAGGAAGCGGTCGAGCACGTCGGCGGGTCGGACCGGGCCGGTGGACGCGTAGCCCCCCAGGTCCGCGTAGAGCTGCCCGTCGGGGAACTCCTCGGCGAGGTCGCCCAGCCAGCGGGAGGCGAGCGTGGTCTTGCCGACCCCCGCCGGGCCGCTGATCACCACGAGCCGCGGCGCGGGGCGGGGACGGGCCGTGCGCAGCGCCTCCAGGGCCTTCAGGTCCTCCGCGCGGCCGGCGAAGTGCGCCGTGACGGGCGGGAGTTGGCGGGGGGTGGGCGGGCGCTGCGGGGCGGCGGGGGCCTGGTGCACGTGGATGCCGCCGTGGATGTCGCGGGCCTGCACGGTCGGCCCCTGGAGCAGGGCGTCGCCGCCGATGCTGTTCGTGTGGCCTCCTCCGGGTCCGTGGGGCGGGGGGTGCGCTCTCAGCCAGCCGCGCAGGGCGTCGAGCAGCCGGCCGTCGTCGTCCGCCCGCCGCACCAGGGCGGTGGCGAGATTCCACGCGTCCGCCGGGGGTCCGTCGCCCGTGGCCGGCCGTGCCGCGGATGGTTCCGCGTCCGGCCCGGCCGCGTGTCGCAGGACGCGCTCCAGCGCGGCGCGGGCCTCCCGCGCCGGCTTGTCCCCGTCGGTCGCCAGAGCCCATGCGAGGGCGTTCACCAGCACTTCCCTGTCCGACACCGGTCCCCCCGACCCCCTTCCCGGTGTGCTTCCGGGGTGGCGGCGGGTGCTTGCACAGCCGCTCTTGATCCGCAACCCCTGACCCGATGAATTCCCCGTGAGGACGACGTTCGATCGCTCTCGTCGCCGATCTGACTGGTTTTCAGCCGATGTCCCGATGCTCTCTGGATCGCCGCGGTGACGCGCTGCCATGCTTTTGCCACCGCGGGGCGGTACCGGCGAGAGGGGCGCTGGTGGAGTTCCGGATACTGCTTTTCGGGCCCGTCGAGCTGCGGGCCGGTGAACGGCGCGGCACGTCCGTCTCGGCGAAGGGACGCCACGTCCTGGCGGCGCTCGCCTGGGACACGGGCCGCGCGGTGCACGTCGACACCCTGATCCGCCGCGTCTGGGACGGCACCCCGCCGGCCGGGGCGCGCGGGAACCTCCACACCCTCGTGTCGCGCATCCGCAAGGCCATGCGGGACCTCGGCGGACCGGAGGCGCCCCCGCTGACGGGGCGCGCGCAGACCTACACGCTCGAAGCCGACCCCGGGACGGTGGACGTGCGGCGCTACCTCGGCCTCGTCGGCCGGGCCCGCGCCCGCGCGGAGAGCGGCGATCCGCACGGGGCGCTGCGCCTGCTCGACGAGGCGTCCGGGTTGTGGCGGAGCGAGCCGCTGACCGGGATGTACGGCCTGTGGGCCGAGGAGGTGCGCGGCGAGCTCGCCCGCGAGAGCTCCGCGGCCACCGTGCTGCGCGCCGGGATCGACCTGCGGCTGGGCCGGTACGCGGACGCCGTGCCGCCGCTGTCGGCCCTGGTGGAGCGGCACCCCCTGGACGAGTCGCTGGTCGAACTCCTCGCCCTGGCGCTGTACGGCTCCGGAAGGACGGCCGAGGCCACCCGGCTTCTTCAGCGTGCCCAGCACCGGCTGGTCCGGGACCTGGGGGTGGACGGCGGGGAGCGGCTGCACCGGGTCCAGCAGGGCATCGTCAACCGGGTCCCGCCGGCGGAGCTGCTGCCGCCCGCCGGCCCGGCGGTGGTCGTCCCGGACCGTCCGCCCCCCGACCGCCCGCCCCCGGACCATCCGTCCCCCGACAACCTGCCGCCGGACATCCCCTGGGTCGGCCGCCGGGACGAGATCGACCGGATCGTGGCCGCGGCCACCACGACGGTCGGCCCGGCCTCGCGCGTCGTCGCGCTGGAGGCCATCGACGGCATGGCCGGCGTCGGGAAGACCTCGCTGGCCGTCCACGTCGCGCACCGGCTGAGCGCGCACTTCCCCGACGGCCGCGTCCACCTCGCGCTCCGCGGCCACGACCCCGCCCGGGAACCTCGCGAGCCCCGGGACGCGCTGGCCGAGCTGCTGCGCCTCTTCGGCGTGCCGGCGGACCGGCTCCCGCGCACGCTGGACGAACTGACGGCCCGGTGGCGCACCCTGATGGCCGACCGGCGCGCGGTGGTGATCCTGGACGACGCGGCCGGTCCGGAGCAGGTCCGGCCGCTGCTGCCCGGCGCCTCCCCGTCCCTGGTGCTGATCACCGGCCGGCGCCGGCTCACCGGCCTGGCCGGGGTGCGCACGCTCTCCCTGGACGTCCTGCCGGAGCCGGACGCGATCGAGCTGTTCCGGCGCCGCGTCGGCCCCGAGCGGGCTCCCCGCGACGGGGAGATCGCGGAAGTGGTGCGGTTGTGCGGGAATCTGCCCCTGGCGGTCGACATCGTGGCGAGCCGCTTCGTCGCCCGACCGTCCTGGACGGCCGCGGACCTCGTCGAACGCCTGGCGCGGGGCGGTGGGCGGCTCACCGAGATCCGCGACGCGCACCGGGGGATCACCGGGATATTCGAATTCTCCTACCAGAACCTCACCCCCGTTCAGCAGAGGGTGTTCCGCCTGTCGAGCCTGCACACGGGTTCGGAGTTCGGCCTCCGCGCCGCCGCCGCGCTGGCCGGACTGCCCGTCGAGGAAACGGACCGGGTGCTGGAGGATCTCCTCAACTGCCATCTGCTGATCGAGCCTTCGCCGCACCGCTACCGCATGCACGACCTGCTGCGCGAGTACGCCCGCACGTTGGTCGTCGCCGAGGAGGGCCGGCAGGCGGTCCAGCGGCTTCTCGACCACTACCTGTACACGGCGGACACCGCCGACCGCATGGTGTATCCGCACCGCTCCCGTATCGAGGCGGGACCCGGTCGTCGGACCTCGGATTCCGCGCGGTGGACCGAACGCGTGGGGGCCCGGGAATGGTTCGCCGTGGAAGGGGCCAATCTCCTCGCGACACTCGAGTACGTTCGCGCTCGTCGATCGCCCGCCGAGGCGGCGATCTTCTCCCACGTGCTGGCCGGATTCCTGGAGACGGAGGGTCATTGGGCCACCGCCGAGCCGCTGCTCCGCCGGGCGGTCGAGTACTGGCGGGAGTCGGGGGATCGCCGGAGCGAGGCGCGTGCCCTGCTCGACCTGGGGTCGGTGTGCGTCCGCACGGGGGCTTACGAGGTGGCCGTCGAGTCCGCCGACCGCGCGTCCCGGCTCGCCCGCGAGGCCGGTGACCGGGAGGTGGAGGCCGAGGCCCTCCACCAGTCGGGTTTCGCTCTCTGGCACAGCGGGCTCTATCCGCGGGCCCTCGCGCACCAACAGAGCGCACTGGCCCTGCGGACACGCGGTCGCGATCGTCTGCAACAGGCCCGAACCCTGAACACCATGGGCATCACGCTGTTGCACCTGGGACAGGTCGACAAATCCCTGGAGTGTTTCCGCGAAGCCGTCCGCGGGTTCCGGTCGGTTGGCGATTTGAGGGGCCTGTACTACGCCCTCAACAACATGGGCGAAGTGCACCGGGAACGGGGTGAGGGAGAACTCGCCGAACAGTGCTACCGGGAAGCGGTGGAAATCGCCGGAGTCGCCGGCAACACCGTCGACAGGGCCACCCTCCAGATGAACCTGGCGGAATTTGCGCTGGACTCCGGAAGGACGGGGGAAGCGTATTCCCTGTACCGGCAGGCTCTTCCCGTGTTCCACGGTGTGGGTGACAGGCGCAACGAGTCGATCACGCACAACGGCATCGGCAGGGTGCTGCGGTCGATGGGGCGGTACGAGGAGGCGGTCCCCCGGCACGGGGCGGCCCTCGAACTGGCCCGTCTGATCGGAGCGGCCAACGAGGAAGTCCAGGCCCTGCGCGAACTGGGGATCACCGAACGGGCGAGGGGACGGACACGGCGGGCGGTCGAGTGCCTGGAGACCGCCCTCGCCCTCGCTCGTCGCATCCACGCCTCCGGAGAGGAGGCCGAGACGGTGAGAGCGCTCACAGACCTGCGCGGGCGCTGCGGTGTTTCTGCAACCGCAAAGCAGGGGCAAGAGGGAAAACCTCCCGGGGAAGAGGAGTCTTCCTGACGGAGGAACCACGCGACAACGGCCGACGAACCGCACCCGTTCAACTGGGAGTTGGCTCCCCGGGGTCATCGGCGAACCTCTGTGCGATGTGTCGGTGACGCGTGTTCGACTGGGGCTATGATCGTCGCCCCGCGGCCGGCCGGGTTCAGCCGTGGGATGTACATGTCACTTTACGAGAGAGAACTCGATGCCAATGTCGAGTCGGCGCCCCTCACGGTGCGCCCGCGCAACCGTCCCGTTCATAGCCCTGCTGTTGGTGGCCTTCGCCGCCCCCACGGCCCAGGCCGCATCGACACGCCTTTCGACGGAGGTGTGCATGGGGTACTGAGCGGGACCGCACCCACGGCCTCGGGCGTGCGGGTGCGGTCCCTGCGGTGAGGGGCGTGGCCAATGATCCGGGCTGCACCCCGGAACACGCTCCTCACCGCGCCCTGCCTCCGGCGCCGCCGGAGGCAGGAGTCCTTTCGATCCGCGTCAGTCGACATACCCGGGAAACGACCGCGGCAAGGGCCGGATTCGGGACACGGGCCGTACACGGCTCCGTGTGCGTGTCCCCCGGGACTGTGTACGCGTCCGTCCGCGGGCGTGTTCAACCCCCCGTGGCGCGGCGGCGGTGGACGCGGGCCTCCCACGGGGCGAGGGGCGTGGCGGGGGAGGTGAGCGGGGCCGCGCCGGAATGGTTGGTGATCAGCGCCTCGGCGCCCGCCCAGTCGGCGGGGACGGGGGCGGAGGCCGGTTCGGAGCCGAGGTTGGCGAGCACCAGCAGTTCGATGACGCCGCCGGAGGCGTCCTCGTGGCGGCGCGTGAAGGCCCAGATCCGCTCGTCGTCCGGCAGCAGCAGCGTGAAGTCGCCGAAGGCCACCGCCGGTTCGGTGTGGCGCAGCGCGATCAGTCGGCGGTAGTGGTGGTACACCGACCCCGGATCGGCGACCGCCGCGGCGGCGTTGATCTCCGTGTGATTGGGGTTGACGGGGAGCCAGGGAGTGCCCTGGGTGAAACCGGCGTGCGGGGAGTCGTCCCACTGCACGGGGGTGCGGGCGTTGTCGCGGCCCATCGCGCGGAGCGCGTCGAGCACCTTCTCCGGGTCGGCCCCGTCGGCGACGGCGTGGGCGTGGTGGTTGAGCGACTCGATGTCGCGGAAGTCCTCGACGGAGGCGAACGGGGCGTTGGTCATGCCCAACTCCTCGCCCTGGTAGACGTACGGCGTGCCGCGGTGCAGGTGCAGCACCGTGGCCAGCGCGGTCGCCGAGCGCACCCGGTGGACGGGGCCGTCGTCGCCGAAGCGGGAGACGGCGCGGGGCTGGTCGTGGTTGTTCCAGTACAGGCTGTTCCAGCCCACCTCGCCCAGCCCGGTCTGCCAGCGGGCCAGCGACGCCTTCAACTCCGGCAGCCGCAGCGGACGGGGGTCGAACTTGCCCACGCCGTGGTCGAGTTGGACGTGCTCGAACTGGAACACCATGTCCACCTCGGCCCGCGCCGGGTCGGTGAACAGCCGCGCCTGCTCGATGGTCACGCCGGGCATCTCGCCGACCGTCAGCAGCCGTTCCGGGTGCCCCGCGAACACCTCCCGGTGCATTTCGGCCAGGTACTCGTGGATGCGCGGTCCGCAGACGTAGTACGGGGAGCCGTCGCCGTACCGGCCGTCCTCGGGCACGGCGCCGTCGGGCAGGGACGGGTCCTTGGAGACGAGGTTGATCACGTCCATCCGGAAGCCGTCCACGCCCCGCTCCAACCACCAGCGCATCATGGCGTACACCGCCTGGCGCACCCGGGGGTTCTCCCAGTTGAGGTCGGGCTGTTTGCGGGAGAACAGGTGCAGGTGGTATTCGCCGCTGGTCTCGTCGTACTCCCAGGCGGGCCCGGAGAAGAACGACCCCCAGTTGTTCGGCTCGGCGCCCGGTGTGCCGGGGACGGTGCCGGGGCGGGCGGGCCGCCACCAGTACCAGTCCCGCAGGGGGCCGTCCGGACCGCCGTCGCGCGACGCCACGAACCACGGGTGCTCGTCGGAGGTGTGGTTGACCACCAGGTCCATCACCAGGCGCATGCCCCGGTCGTGGACGGCGGCCAGCAGCTCGTCGAAGTCGGCCAGGGTGCCGTACATCGGGTCTATACCGTAATAGTCGGAGATGTCGTAGCCGTTGTCGTCGTGCGGTGAGGGATGGACGGGGGAGAGCCAGAGCACGTCGACGCCCAACTCCGCCAGGTGGTCCAGTCTCCCGAGGATCCCGCGCAGGTCGCCGATGCCGTCCCCGTCGGAGTCGGCGAAGCTGCGGGGGTAGATCTGGTACACCACGGCGGTCTTCCACCACGGTTCGTCCGTGCCGGCGGTCGCGGTCATGGGGCAGGCCTCGTCTCGCAGGGGGAGCCGTCCTCGGAGACCTACCCGGGCGGTGCCCGCGCCCATCCCCCCTTTTTTCCGGCGCCGTCCGGCCCGCCGTGGCACCGTGGTCCGCCGTGACGAAGGACGTGATGACGAGAGACGAACTGCTGTCCGCGTTGACGCGCCTGCGACGGGCTTCCGTCGGCGGGCAGCGCGCCCCGCACAAGCCGCTCCTGCTGCTGTGGCTGCTGGGCCGCTTCGCCGCCACCGGCACCACGGTCGTCTCCTACGCCGAGGCCGAGGAGCCGGTCGGCCGCATGATCGACGACTACGGTCCGCCCGCCAGGTCCTCCGACCGCGCCGCCATGCCGTTCGTGCACCTGGAGCGCACCCTGTGGGACCCGCGGGACGCCGACGGCCGGCCGATACCCCCGTCCGCTCCCGAGCGCGGCTCCTGGCTGCGCGCCCGGGGCGCGACCGGACGGCTCCTCCCGGCCGTCGAACGGCTCCTGGCCGACCCCGGGACCCTGACCGCCGCCGCCCGGCTGCTGCTGGACCGGCACTTCACCCCCGCGCTCGAACCCGTGATCCGCGCCGACGCCGGGCTGGGCCCGCCCGTCCTGGAGGAGGCGGCGCTCGTGGGCCCGGCCCGGGGGCGGCGCCCGCGCCGGTCGGGCTTCGCCGAGGAGGTGCTGCACGCGTACGGCTTCGCCTGCGCGATGTGCGGCTACGACGGGAGGCTGGGCGGCGCCCCGGTCGGTCTGGAGGCCGCCCACGTCCGGTGGCACAGCCAGGACGGCCCGGACGAGCCGGACAACGGCCTCGCGCTGTGCGCGCTGCACCACGCGCTGTTCGACCTGGGAGCGCTCGGCCTCACGCCCGACCTGCGCGTTCGTGTCTCGCCCCGGTACGCCGCCCGCGGTCGGGCGGGGCGGGCCGTCCACGACCTCGACGGCACTCCGCTGGCCCGGCCGCGCCCCGGACGGCCCACCGTGGGCGCGGCCTTCGTCGCCTGGCACGACCGCCAGGTCTTCAAACACGAGCCGCTCGCGACGACCGCCCGAGCCGGACGGTGAGGGGCGTCGCCTCGGCGCTCCCGCGCGGTCGGGGCGGAGCGGCGGGTTCCCGGCGCGGTGGCGGACATCCGTGCCGGGACGGTGCCGCGGCGGCGGTTCCCGGTCCGGTCCGCATGTGCCGGCCGTAAACGGGTACGGCGTCCGCTGTCCGGAGGATCCACGAGGACCACGGATTGTCGCAGGACGTCACGGAGCGAGGAGACCGTCATGAGCACGCCCGAGGAGAACCGGCCCAAGACCGAGAAGACCGACCAGGTCGTCTTCGACGAGCAGGGCGAGCAGTCCGCGCGCAGGGCCGAGGCGGCCAACGAGAACCGGGGGAACGTCGGGCGGGAGTTGGAGGACGCCATGTCCGAGGCCGGTGTGGACCGCGAGGACTTCACCGGCGAGAAGGGCGAGGGCAACCGCTAGGGACGCACGGGCGGGACACCCCGCGGCGCCCGCACGATCGGGGCGCGGCCCCAGGCGGGCCGCGCCCCGATCGGACGCCGTGTGACCGTGTGCGGGGTCAGCCGCCCTTGCCGAAGACCGCCTTGCTGACGTCGTCCGGGCCGTCGAAACGGTCCTTCTTCAGCGCGGACAGCTCCTGCACCACCTCCTCCTTGGCGCCCTTCTTCTTGGCGTGCTCGACCAGGGCGTCGCGGTCGGCGGGGTAGTCCATGCCGCCCAGCGCCTTCTGCAACTCGATCGGGTTGTTGAGCTTTCCCATGGGGCACCTCCGGTCTCTGTGGGGTGTCCGGGGTACCCGCACGGGCCGGGGGACATTCAGCGCGTGTCGAAAGAAGTCGCCGCTCGGGCGGGCGGCCCGGTGCGGGGAGGTGCCGCGCGGCGCCCGGCCGGGGTTCAGCCCCGCCGGTCGCCGCCCGTCCGCCGGGAGGCGGAAGCGGAGGTGGAGGTGGAGGCGGCCGTGCGCCGTCCCCGCCCCGGCCGGCCGCGTCGCCCGGTGCGGGGACCGGCCGCGCCGCGCCGGGGCTGCTCGTCGGCCGGCGCGGCGAGGGTGACGGGACGTCCGGAGGGGCGCCTCGCGCCGGTGATGCGGGCGAGTTCCGCGTCGTCGGAGCGGACCGTGGTGACGCGCGGTGACACACCGGCGGCGGCCACCAGGCGGTCGACGTCGCGGCGCTGCTCGGGCAGGACGAGGGTGACGACGCTGCCGGACTCGCCGGCGCGGGCCGTGCGGCCGCCGCGGTGGAGGTAGTCCTTGTGGTCGGCGGGCGGGTCCACGTTGACGACCAGGTCGAGGCCGTCGACGTGGATGCCGCGGGCGGCGACGTTGGTGGCCACCAGGACCGTGGCGTGCCCGGCCCGGAACTGCTCCAGCGTGCGGTTGCGGTGGTTCTGGGACTTCCCGCCGTGCAGCGCGGCGGCCCGTACGCCGTCGGCCAGCAGGCGCCGGACCAGGCGGTCGACGGCGCGCTTGGTGTGCACGAACATGATCACGCGGCCGTCGCGGGCGGCGATGCGCGTGGTGGCGGCCTGCTTGTCCTCCGTGGCCACCCTCAGGATGTGGTGCTCCATCGTGGTGACGGCGCTCGCCGGGGGGTCCACGGAGTGGACCACCGGGTCGGACAGGAAACGCCGGACCAGCCTGTCCACGTCGCGGTCCAGGGTGGCGGAGAACAGCATCCGCCGGCCGTCGGCGGGCACCTGCCGGAGCAACGCCGTGACCTGGGGGAGGAAGCCCATGTCGGCCATCTGGTCGGCCTCGTCCAGCACGGTGGTCCGCACCCGGTCCAGCCGGCAGTGGCGGCGTTCGACCAGGTCCCCGAGCCGCCCGGGGGTCGCCACGACCACCTCGGCCCCGCTCTTGAGGACGGCGGCCTGACGGTTGATCGACAGGCCGCCCACGACGGTGGCCAGGCGCAGCCGCACGGCCTTGGCGTACGGGGTGAGGGCGTCGGTGACCTGCTGGGCCAGTTCCCGGGTGGGCACGAGCACCAGGGCCAGGGGACGGCCGGGCTCGGCGCGCAGGCCGGCGGTGCGGGCGAGCAGGGCCAGCCCGAAGGCGAGGGTCTTGCCCGACCCGGTGCGTCCGCGGCCCAGGACGTCGCGGCCGGCCAGCGAGTCGGGCAGGGTGGCCGCCTGGATCGGGAACGGGACGGTGATGCCCTGTCGGCCGAGCTCCTCCAGCAGGGGAGCGGGCATGTCCAGCTCGGCGAACGAGGCGACCGGGGGCAGGCCGGGGGTGCCCGCGGGCACGGTGAGCCCGTCCCGCGGCGGAGCGCTCGCGCGGCTCTGCGCGGGCACCGCGGAACGGGACGGCCGGCGGCGGGCGGGACGGGGGGAACGGGTGGAACGGGTGGGGGAACTCATGCGGGGAAAGACCCTTCCTCGGTGGGGCGCGCGCCGAGGAAGACCCCGCGGACACGACCGGTGGGGGAATCGAGGGAACGAGCCGGTGAAAGAGTGCGGCCCTCGCCACCGCGGTGCGGTGGGGAGCCGCCGTGCGTTCGGCGAGTCGCGTGGTCGGTACCGGTGTCGGGACCGCGGCCGTCGCGACGAGGCGGAGACGGAGGGAGCGGCGAGAGGGGCACCGGGCGACGGGGAGAGCGCGCGCCGGTGCGCCGGATGCCGGAGCGGTGAAGCACGGACCGGGGCCCGCACCCTGTGGTGCGGGCCCCGGTCTCGGTGGTGCCGTGTGCTACGGAAGCGTCGCGGCGTCAGGCCGGGACGATGTTCTCCGCCTGCGGACCCTTCTGGCCCTGGGTGACGTCGAAGGTCACCTTCTGGCCCTCGTGGAGCTCGCGGAAGCCCTGGGTGGCGATGTTCGAGTAGTGGGCGAAGACGTCGGCGCCGCCGCCGTCCTGCTGAATGAAGCCGAAGCCCTTTTCCGCGTTGAACCACTTCACGGTGCCGGTAGCCATGCTGTTCTCCTCCATGTACGGGGCAGTGCGGGAAATCCGCACCGTGCGGATTTCCGTGTCGCCGTATTGAGACCCCGCCGGAAGAGCCGGAAAAACAAAAGACGCCCGAAGGTCACAAACCGTCAGGCGCGCACAAAGTTCATGGGTACCAAAACTGCAACTGGTGAAACCGTAGCACACTTCCCGTGCCGGCGGGGGAACCCCAGGTCGGAACCCCCGCCGGGGTCACCAGCGGGGGATCGCGGGGTCGTAGTCGGGGTCGAGACGGCACCGGTAGCCGGTGTCGTCGCGCCGCTCGCGGCCCGACTCGACGTACGTCCGGTGGCGCTCGGCCAGCGCCTCCCGGTCCAGCTCGACGCCCAGCCCCGGCCCGTCGGGCACCGGGACGCAACCGTCGACGAAGCGCAGCGCGCCGGGGACGATCACGTCGTCCCGGTGGTTCCAGGGGTAGTGGGTGTCGCAGGCGTAGGTGAGGTTCGGGGTGGCGGCGGCGACATGGGTCATGGCGGCGAGGCTGATGCCCAGGTGGGAGTTGGAGTGCATGGACATCCCCAGCCCGAACGCCTCGCAGACCGCGCCGAGCTCGCGGGTGCGGCGCAGCCCGCCCCAGTAGTGGTGGTCGGAGAGGATCACCTGCACCGACCCGCGCTCCACCGCGGGGCGGATGGTCTCGAAGGAGACCACGCACATGTTGGTGGCCAGCGGCATGCTCGCGGCCGCGGCGACGGACGCCAGGCCGTCGAACCCGGGCGTCGGGTCCTCCAGGTACTCCAGGACGCCCTCCAGCTCCCGCGCCACGTACCGCGAGGTCTCCGGCGTCCAGGCGTAATTGGGGTCGATCCGCAGCGGCAGGCCGGGGAACGCCTCGGCCAGGGCGCGGACGGCGGCTATCTCCTGGTCCGGCGGGAAGACCCCGCCCTTGAGCTTCAGGGACCGAAAGCCGTAGAGGTCCACCATCCGCCCGGCCTGGGCGACGATGCCCTCGGGGTCCAGGGCCTCGCCCCACTCGTCGGGGATCGGGCCGCGGCCGTCCTGCGCGGGGTGCTCGGCCCACTTGTAGAACAGGTAGGCGCTGTAGGGCACGGCGTCGCGGACGGCCCCGCCCAGCAGGTCGCACACCGGACGTCCGGTGATCTTCCCCTGGGCGTCCAGGCAGGCGACCTCGATGGCGGAGAAGACCCCGGCCCGCGCGGTGGTGGGCACCGGCCCCTCGGGTCCGCCGAGCGCGGCGTCCACGGCCCGTCCGATGGCGGTGGTGGCGAAGACGTCCATGCCCAGGACGGCCTCACGGGCGACGGCCAGCCGCTCCAGGTGCTCCTTGTCGCCGGGGCTCTCGCCGAGGCCGATCACGCCGTCGTCGGTGACCAGTTCCAGCACGCACCGCAGCGCCAGCGGCTCGTGCACGCCGGTGGAGTTGAGCAGGGGCGGATCCCGGAAGGCGATCGGGGTGACGATCAGGTCGCGTATCTTCATGCGGCCACCGTCCTCGGGCCGTGGTCCACCGGTTCCTCCCGTCGTCGGTCCGGGCGCGCGGGGATCGGGTCGGCGGGGCGCGGACGCCGTCCGTCGGTGCCCGGGCCTTCCGCGTCATCGCCGCATGGATCTCCCGTACATGGATGTGAACGGTCTTCCGTTCCGTAAACCTGCGGGCACCCTAGGAGGGGCCGTCATCGGCGTCAAGAGCGCGGTGGATAAGGGTTCGGGGGCCACCGTCGGACGGTCTCGGAGGAGCGGGAGTGTTCACGTATGTGACTCGTGGTGGCTCGATGTGACGCCGCCCGCGCCGTGCGCGGGCATCGGGCGCGGGGCCGTGCGACCGCGGACGGACGAGGGCCGCCCGGCACCGGCCGGGCGGCCCTCCGCGCGCACCCCCCGTGCGCGGCGGGTGTGGCGTCAGGCGGTGTGCAGCGTCAGGCCGTACACCGACAGGATCTCGTTGACCGGCTGGAACCAGGTCTCGCCGCCGCCGGAGCAGTTGCCCCAGCCGCCCGAGGTCACGCCCTGGGCCTGGTCGCCGCTGATGAACGAGCCGCCGGAGTCGCCGGGTTCGGCGCAGACGCTGGTCTTGGTCATCTGGTGGACGGCGCCCTGGCTGTAGTTGACCGTCTCGTTCTTGGCCAGCACCTGGCCGCAGTGCCACTGGGTGGTGGAGCCCGAGCGGCAGATCGAGGCGCCGACCGGGGCCTCGGCCGAGCCGCGCACCAGCACGTCGGGCGTCTTGCCCCAGCCCAGCACCACCGGGACCGTCCACCAGCCGTGGCCGGTGCTCACGAAGGCGTAGTCGTTGCCGGGGAAGGACGAGCCCCGGAACTGCCCCATCTGGGAGCCGTCCCAGCCGCGCACCGAGTCCCCGGTCCGGCCGCAGTGCCCGGCGGTGACGAAGCCGCCGTGCACCGCGAAGCCTATGGAGCAGCGGGCGTTGCCGGTGTAGTACGGGTCGCCGCCGACGACGCCCGCGGCGAAGGTGCGCGGCGCCTCGCCGGCGCTCTCGCGCACGGTGACCGGGCCGGCCTCGCGCGCGTCGTCGAGGAAGGCGCGCACGGCGGCGTCGCGCTCGGTGCCCTCCACGAGGTTGACCACCACGCTGTTGGAGCGGGGGTCGACGTGCCAGCTGCTCACGCCGGACGGGGCCGCCTTCCTTTCGGCCCGGGCGTCGAGCCGCTCCTTGGCGGCGTCCAGCTCCTCGGCGCTGTGCTCGACGATCCGGGCCGTCGCGCCCGCCGACCGGACGGCCTCGGCCTTCTCCCGGCTGGTCACGCCGACGACCAGCTTCCCGGTGCGGGCGTCGAACCAGGAGCCGCCGAAGGCGGTGCCCGCCGCCTTCTCGGCCTTCGGGGCCACCCGGGCGGCCGTCGCCTCCTGCCGCAGCCGCTCCTGCGCCTGGTGCTCGCTCAGGCCCAGGTCGCGTTCCACGGCGTCCACCAGGGCCTGCGCCGGGGCCTCCGCGGAGGCCGGGGCGTCGGGGGCGGGGGCCGCCGCGGCCGAGGAGAGGCCGGTTCCCGTGGCCGCCAGGGTGCCCAGCACGAACAGCGCGGACAGGCTCGCGCGCACGCCGGTTCTGCGTCGCATGACGGGTCGCATGACGGTTGGTCTCCTTACTGTCGCTCGGCCTGTGGGGGGCCGAGGTGGGGTCGAACAGCGGAGAGAAACTGAGAGCGCTCTCAGGTCCAGTCCGGTGAGGACTCTAGAGGGGGCTCCGAGAACATGTCCATACCAATGGGGGAGGCCGCTCCTTCCGCACCCGGTCCGGCGGGTGGGAAGGAGCGGCCTCCGGGGCGCGGGCGCCGCGGACGGGCGCTCGGACGGCGGCGCTCGGCGGGACGCTCAGATGTCGGCGCTCACCTCGGAACGGTCCCCGCTCCACAGCGTGTGGTACGAGCCCGCCCGGTCGGTGCGCCGGTAGGTGTGGGCGCCGAAGTAGTCGCGCTGCGCCTGGGTGAGGGCCGCCGGCAGCCGCTCGGCCCGCAGGGCGTCGTACGAGGCCAGCGCGGCGGAGAAGCCGGGCACGGGCACGCCGTGGCGGACGGCCGTGGCCACCACGGCCCGCCACGCCGGCTGGGCCTCGCCGATCTCCTTGGCGAACTCCGCGTCGGCCAGCAGGGTGGGCAGCGTGGGATCGGCGGCGAAGGCGGCGCGGACGCGGTCCAGGAACGCGGCCCGGATGATGCAGCCGCCGCGCCAGATGGCGGCCACGGCCCCCAGGTCGATCCCCCAGCCGTACTCCTCGCTCGCCGCCTGCATCATGTTCCAGCCCTGGGCGTAGGAGGTGACCTTCGAGGCGTACAGCGCCTGCTCGACCTGGTCGGCGAAGCGCGCGGCCTCCCGCTCGTCCAGGACCTGACGGCGCGGGCCGGGCAGTTCGGCGGCCGCCTCGCGCAGCGCGGCGTGGCCGGAGAGGGAGCGGGCGAAGACCGCCTCGGCGATGCCGGAGACCGGCACGCCCAGCTCCAGGGCGGTCTGGACGGTCCAGCGACCGGTGCCCTTCTGTTCGGCCCGGTCGGCGACGACGTCGACGAAGGGCCGGCCCGTGGCGGCGTCGGTGTGGGCCAGGACCTCGGCGGTGATCTCGATCAGGTAGGAGTCCAGGCGGCCGGTGTTCCAGGTGCGGAAGACCTCGGCGATCCGGGCCGGCTCGTAGCCGGCGACGGTGCGCAGCAGGTCGTACGCTTCGGCGATGAGCTGCATGTCGGCGTACTCGATGCCGTTGTGCACCATCTTCACGAAGTGCCCGGCGCCGTCGGGGCCGACGTGCGTGGTGCAGGGCGTGCCGTCGGCGGCCTTCGCCGCGATGCTCTCCAGCAGCGGACGGAGCGCCGCGTGGGCCTCCTCCGACCCGCCGGGCATGATGCTGGGGCCGTTGAGGGCGCCCTCCTCGCCGCCGGAGATCCCGGTGCCGACGAAGTGGATGCCGCGCTCGCGCAGCCGCCGCTCGCGGCGGCGGGTGTCGGCGAAGTGGGCGTTGCCGCCGTCGACGACGATGTCGCCCTCGTCCAGCAGCGGGGCGAACTCCTCGATGACGGCGTCGGTCGGTCCGCCCGCCTTGACCATGATCACCAGGCGGCGCGGTCGCTCCAGCGCGGCCACGAACTCCTCCGGCGTCTCGGCGGGCACGAAGTCGCCCTCGTGGCCGAACTCCTCCACCAGGGCCCGGGTCCTGGCGGAGGTGCGGTTGTGCACGGCGACGGTGTAGCCGTGGCGGGCGAGGTTGCGGGCCAGATTGCGGCCCATGACGGCCAGTCCGGTGACGCCGATCTGCGCCGGGCTGCTCGTGGCCGGGTTGCTCATGCGTGGCTCCTGGGAAACGCGGGGGACATCGGTCGCTCGGTTGTACGGCTGTGATCTTCGATGCTCTCGCGTCCCCGCGTTTCCGGGGGCGCGCGAACCGCTCAGGAGACCGGAACGCACGTCGTCGAGGAGATGTTCCGGCCGATGAGGGGATCGGCGAGTTCCGGACGGCCCCTCGGACCGGAAGGAGTCGGACGAGCCGTCGGGGCCGGCGGGTGTGGCGGCCCGCCCCCCGGGGAAGCCGGAGGCCAGTCGAGTCGAGGGAGCGGGCGTGTTCGACGGTTTCGCGTTGGAGCACATCGACGTGGGGGAGGCGACCTTGCGCGTGCGCCACGGCGGCTCGGGCCCGCCCGTGCTGCTGCTCCACGGCCATCCGCGCACCCACGCCACCTGGCACCGCGTCGCGCCCCTGCTCGCGACGGACCACACCGTCGTCTGTCCCGACCTGCGCGGCTACGGGCAGTCCTCGAAGCCGCCCACCACCGACGACCACGCGCCGTACTCCAAGCGCGCCATGGCCCGCGACTGCCTGGCGCTGATGCGGCACCTGGGGCACGACCGGTTCGCCGTCTTCGGCCACGACCGAGGCTCCTACGTCGCCCACCGGCTCGCGCTGGACGCGCCCGAGGCCGTGACCCGCCTCGCGGTCGGCGACTGCATCCCCATCAGCGAGCACCTGGCCCGCTGCGACGAACGCTTCGCGCGCGCCTGGTACCACTGGTTCTTCTTCGCCGTCCCCGACAAGCCCGAACGCGCGATCCTCGCCGACCCCGCCGCCTGGTACGGCGGCTCCAAGGAGGCGATGGGCGCCGAGGCGTGGGAGGACTACCGGAAGGCCATCCACGACCCGGCCACCGTCCGCGCGATGCTGGAGGACTACCGGGCCGGTCTGACCGTGGACCGGCGCGACGAGGATGCCGACCGGGCCTCGGGCCGCCGCGTCACCTGCCCCACGCTGGTGCTGTGGTCCGAGAAGGACGACCTGGGCGACCTCTATCCGGACATCCCCGGTATCTGGCGCGCCTGGGCGGACGACGTCGTCTGCGGCACGATCGACAGCGGTCACCACATGGCCGAGGAGGCCCCCGAACAGCTCGCCGGGGCGCTGCGCGACTTCCTCGCCCCGGAGCGGGACGGCCCCGGACGTCCGCCTCACTTCGCGTCGGCATAGCACTCCACCACGGCCGTGGTGAACGGGAAGCGCACCGGCGTCTCGCCGAAGGCGGTGCGCCCCGCGACGTCGCCCGCCGTGCGGACCGCCTCGACCACCGCGTCCGCCTCCTCGGCGGGACAGTGCACGATCACCTCGTCGTGCTGGAAGAACACCAGCTCCGCCCGCGTCCCGGCCAGGGCCCGGCGCAGCGCCGCCAGCACCAGCAGCATCCAGTCGGCCCCGCTGCCCTGCACCACGAAGTTGCGGGTGAAACGGCCCCGGGCCCGGGCGCGGGCACCGGACGCGCCGTCCTCTCCGCCCGCCTCCTCGGGGGCCGTCCCGCCGTCCGCGCCGCTCCCGTCGTCCTCGCCCGGCGCGGTCGCGGGCGGGCAGGTGCGCCCCAGCCAGGTGCGCACCAGGCGGCCCTCCTCGCCGGCCCGTGCCGCCTCGTCCACGTACGCCACCGCCGCCGGGAAGCGGCGCCGCAGATCCGCCAGGTGGCGCAGGCCGTCGCCCGAGGTCTGGCCGTACACCGCGCCCAGCAGCGCCAGCTTGGCCCGGTCCCGGTCGCCGCCGAAGGCCCGGTCCGACAGCACCGAGTACAGGTCCCGGCCGCTGCCGGCCACCTCCATCAGTCCGCGGTCGCGGGAGATCGCGGCCAGCACCCTCGGTTCCATCTGGGCGGCGTCGGCGACCACCAGCCGCCACCCCGGATCGGCCACCACCGCCCGCCGCACCACCTTCGGGATCTGCAGCGCGCCCCCGCCGTTGGTGGTCCAGCGCCCCGAGACCGTGCCGCCGGGGACGTACTCGGGGTGGAAGCGGCCGTCGCGCACCCACGAGCGCAGCCAGGACCAGCCGTGCGCGGTGTACAGCCGGTGGAGCCGCTTGTACCGCAGCAGCGGGGCCACGGCCGGGTGGTCGATCCTCCGCAGCTCCCACGCCCGGGTGGACGACAGCCGGATTCCGGCCCGGGCGAACGCCCTGACGACCTCCGCGGGCACCTCCGGCCGCACCCGCACCCCGGGCCCGAAGGCGCGCGAGACCTCCTCGGCCAGCTCCGCCAGGCGCCGGGGCTCCCCGCTGCCCGGATAGCGCTCGCCGAGCAGTTCGTCCAGCAGCCTCCGGTGGACGTCGGCCCGCCAGGGCACCCCCGCCCGGCCCATCTCCACCGCCACCAGCGTCCCCGCCGACTCGGCGGCCAACAGCATCCGCATCCGCTCCGGGTGCTCGGCCGCCTCCGCCCGCCTCACCTGGTCGGCGTACACCTCCAACAGCGCCCCGAGCGGATCCGTGCCCGACGGCAGCGGCACCGGACCCGGCGCGAACAGCGAGGGCTGGAGGTCGGCCCCGGGCAGCGGCGGGTCCTCCGGCACCGGCCGCCGGTGCAGCCGCGCCCACGCCGCGGCCAGCGACCGCGGCTCGCCCCACCGCCCCTCGTGCCCCAGCAGCAGCGCCTCGGCCGCCTCGACGTCGTAGCAGCGCTCCACCCGCACCCCGGCGTCCAGCAGCCGCGGATACACCTCCGCCGTCGACCGCCACACCCACCGCGCCGCCTCCGGCCGCGCCGCGACGGCCCGCGCCACGTCCGGCTCGGTCACCACCGGCCCGGCCGCGCGCCCGCGCCCGTCCAGCGGGCACAGCCGGGCCGCGCCCTCGGCCGTCACCGCCACCGCCCAGCGCACCGATCGGCCCTGATCACCCCGCATACGGCGAGTGTGACAGCGGGCACCGACAATCGCCGACGGCCGCTCGCCGGCCACCCGTCCGGCCCTCCGCCCACGGGCCCTTCCTCCGCCGTGACGCCGTGCCGACGATCGGGCATACTCCAATCGCCGCAGCCGCAGGTCGGCCGCCCTCGTGACCCGAGGAGGCCGTACCGGCTGAGCACCACGTCCCGGCGGCGCCGCCACACCCCGAGCGCGCTCGCCGCCGCAGCGCCCGACAGGGAGGAGAGCGTCGCGATGACCGAATACGGCCCTCAACCGGTGGAACGTCGACTGCCCACCGAGGAGGCCCGCGACCTCCTCGAACTGGTCCGCGACCTGGCCCGGCGGGAGATCCGGCCGACCGCCGCCGAGGAAGAGGAGGCCGGGCGCTTCCCGCGCGAGACCTTCGCCCTCCTGTCGGAGGCCGGGCTGCTCTCCCTCCCCTACGACGAGGAGTTCGGCGGCGGCAACCAGCCCTACGAGGTGTACCTCCAGGTCCTGGAGGAACTCGCCGCGGCCCGTCTCACCGTCGGCCTCGGCGTCAGCGTCCACACCCTCGCCTGCCACGCCCTGGCCCACCACGGCACCAAGGAGCAGCGCGCCGAGTTCCTCCCGGCCATGCTCACCGGCGGGCTGCTGGGCGCGTACTGCCTCTCCGAGCCCGCCTCCGGCTCCGACGCCGCCGCGATGCGCACCCGCGCCGTGCGGGACGGGGACGACTGGGTGATCGACGGCACCAAGGCGTGGATCACCCACGGCGGCGTCGCCGACTTCTACACCGTCCTGGCCCGCACCGGCGGCCCGGGCCCCCGGGGCGTCACCGCGTTCCTCGTCCCCGGCGACGCCGAGGGGCTGAGCGCCGCCGCGCCCGAGCGGAAGATGGGCATGAACGGTTCGCCGACCGCCCAGGTCCACTTCGACGGGGTCCGCGTCCCCGACGGCCGCCGGATCGGCGAGGAGGGCCAGGGCTTCGCCATAGCCCTGGAAGCGCTCGCCTCCGGCCGCCTGGGCATCGCCGCCTGCGCGATCGGCGTCGCCCAGGCCGCCCTGGACGAGGCGCTGGCCTACACGGTCGGACGCGAGCAGTTCGGCCGTCCCGTCTCCGACTTCCAGGGCGTGCGGTTCATGCTCGCCGACATGGCCACGCAGATCGAGGCCGGCCGGGCCCTGTACCTGGCCGCGGCCCGGCTGCGCGACGCCGGCGGGCGGTTCGTCCGGCAGGCCGCGATGGCCAAGCTGTTCTGCACGGACGTCGCGATGCGGATCACCACGGACGCGGTCCAGCTCCTCGGCGGGTACGGCTACACCCGCGACTACCCGGTCGAGCGGCTGATGCGGGAGGCCAAGGTCCTGCAGATCGTCGAGGGCACCAACCAGATCCAGCGGGTGGTGATCGCCCGCCACCTCGTGGGCCCCGAGAGCCGCTGAACCGGCCCGGCGCCGCGCGCGACGGCGGTCCGCGACGTCCCCTCCCGTCCACCGGGAGGCCGCCGCGGACCGCCGTCTTCCGTGTGTACCGGTCCGGAACACCCGCCCGCGCCACCCGCGCCGGGGGACGCGCGCACACCCTCGCGCGGGCGGGGTTCCGGCCCGGCGCCTCGAGGGGGCCGGGCCGGAACCGGCCTACTTCGCCTTCTTGCCGTCCTTGGTGACGGCGTGCCAGACGCCGCCCACGCCGTGGCCGTTGGTGTCGCCGGGCGCGGTGTCGCCGGTGAACCAGTACAGCAGCCGGCAGTCGATCGAGAGCTGCTCGGTTCCGTCGGGGCGCGTGAAGGTGGTGATCAGCTTGGGGTCGATGCCCTCGATGCGGTTCTTGTCGACGGGCTTGGCGGGCTTCCACGTCTTCAGGCACTCGCCCAGGCAGTTGGTCTTCATCGGCCAGGCGGAGTCCTTGTCGAACCGGTAGAGCGTCCTGCCCTGCGCGTCCACCACGATCTCGCCGAGCCCGGGGTCGTCGGCGAGCGAGAGCCGGGCGGGGGCGGCGTCGCCGTTCCCGGCCGGCTCGTCCGCGGCGCCGCCGTCCTGCCCGGCCTTCTTGCCGTCGGCGGCCAGCGCGCTCCAGGTGCCGCCCACGCCGTGGCCCTTGGTGTCGCCGGGCTCGGTGTCCTTCGCGTAGCGGTACACCGGCCGGCCGCCCAGGGTGAGCTGCGTGCTGCCGTCGGAACGTTCGACCGAACCGAGCAGCTCGGGGTCCATCCCGGACGCGGCCCCGGCGTCGTCGGCCGGCACCGGCGGCCACGCCGCGGCGCAGTCGCCGTCGCAGTTGGAGGCGGGCGGGTCGGCGGAGTCCTTGTCGAACCGGTAGAGCGTCCAGCCCTTGTCGTCGGCGACGACCTCGCCCAACTCGGCGTCCTCGCGGAGGGTCAGCACTCCGGCCGGGCCGCCGCGGTCGGTGCTCCGGCCGGCCTGTTCGGTGCTGTCGCTCCCGCCGTCCCCGTAGCCGCCCGAGTACCCGGGCGCGGCCGGCGAGCCGTTGCCCGCGGGCTGGACCGTGCCGTCCTGCGGGGAGGACGCCTGGCCGCTGCCGCAGCCCGACACCACCAGCACCGCCGCGACCACCGCGCCCGCCGCCGCGTACCGCCGATTCCTCATGACCAACTCCTTCGCACCGGTCCGGCGGTCTTCCGCCGTTGTCGCCGGGGGATACGAGGGGTGGCCGGCGGGCGTTCAAACCCCCGGAAAGTTGTCGTGCCGTGACAATCCGGCGACGGGGGCGGGCGCGGAGGGGCCGTCGGTGCCGGGCGCCGTCGGTCCTGGATCAGTCCTGGATGCGGAGCGCCAGGGCGGGGCAGCGGCGCACCGCGCGCAGCGCCTGCTGCCGCAGGTGCGCGGGGACGGGGGCGGACGCCTTCGACGGGTAGCCGTCCGGGCCCAGCCGGATCACGTCGGGGACGATGTCGGCGCACAGCCCGTGCCCCTGGCACAGCGTCCAGTCCACGACCAGCTTCTCCGGGCTCTCCTCCGGACGCTCCCGGGAGGCGCCGGAGCCGGACGGCAGGGCGAGGAGGGGAAGGGCGTCGGTCTCCGGCGGCAGCGGCAGCACACCGGCCACCGGCCGCCCGCAGCCCCGGCCGAGCGCGTGGTCGGAGAACTCCTCGGGGAAGGACTCCAGCGCCGACTTCACGAAGCGGCCGGTGCCGTCGGGGTGGCTGCACGCCCCGCGCTTGGCGACGGTGGCGATGCGGGCGCGCACGGCGTCCAGGGCGGCCGGGCCCCCGCCGTTCGCGACCTCCTCCAGGGCGTCGGCGAGCGAGGGCAGGCCCAGGAAGCAGGGCCCGCACTGGCCCGCGGTCTCGCCCGCCATCCAGCGCGCCACCCGAGCCGTCTCGCCCACCGGGCAGGTCGTCTCGGGCATCGGCAGCACCGCGCCCGCGCCGAGCACCGCGCCGTACTCGGCGAGGGAGTCGCGGGAGATCGTCGCCGACCAGGCGGCCTCCGGCCCCACGAAGGTGCCGTGGTAGCCGCCGACGAGCACGCCCTGGCCGACGTCCAGGCCGCACAGTTGGAGGACGTACGGCAGGGGGACGCCGGTCGGGGTCTCCACGACCACCGATCCGGCCACCGTCAGCAGCGTGGTGCCGGGCTCGGTGGGCAGGCCGACCGAGCGGTACTCCAGCGCGCCGAGCCGGGCGGCGACGGCGAGCTGGGCGAAGGTCTCGGTGTTGGAGAACAGGGTGGGCAGACCACCGAGCCCGCTGTCGCTGGAGCGGATCCGGCGGCCCGAGGGAAGGGCGGTGCCCTGGCCGATGCCGCCGATCATGGCGCTGCTCTCGCCGGTGACGAACCGTTCGGGCAGCAGGGACACCCGCACGCGGGGTCCGGTGGGGCCGCGTTCGTCGACGGCCGCCTGGACCGAGCGCTGCACGTCGGTGCGGGTCACCCCGATCCACACGCCCTCCGAGCCCATCGCCGTGGCGGCCAGGACGGCGCCGTCGACGACCAGGTGCGGTGCCTGGAGGAGCAGCGCGGTGTCCTTCAGGCAACCGGGCTCCCCCTCGCTGCCGTTGACCACGACGACCGAGCGGCCGTCCCTGCGCCGGGCGGACTCCACCACGGCCCGCATCTTGCGGGCGAAGGGGAAGCCCGCCCCGCCGCGCCCGCGCAGGTCGATGTTCTCCGCGAGCTCGATCACCTCCTGGGCGCGCAGCCGTGGCAGCGAGCCGTGCCGGGTCAGGTGTGCGACGCGGTCCAGGCGCGCCACCTCGTGCAGTCCCGCCAGCAGGCGGGGCGGTCCCACGGAGGCGAGCGTGGCGACCGGTTGGCTCACGTCTCCCTCCCGCGGGCGGAGGCCGCGGTGCCGGCGCGCCGCGAGGTGACCAGGCGCGTCGCGAGCGCGACCCCGGTACCGGCCAGGGCCAGCGCGTACCCGGCGACCGCCCAGTCGGCGGCCGGCCTTCCGGAGCGCAGGCCGTGCACCAGCGCGGCGCACCAGGCCAGGTAGGCGCACATGTGCAGGGCGCGCCACCACCGTGAGCGGCCCCGGACGGCGAAGGCGCTGCGCACCGCGCCGGTGACCGCCGCGACCAGGAACAGGTAGCCCGCGAGGGTGCCGAGTCCGATCAGCAGCGGTCTGCCCGCGTCGGTGAACGGCACCAGCACGGCCGCGGCGCTCGCGCGTCCCTCGGCGACCTTCACCCAGATGTGCAGTGCCAGGAAGCCGAGGCCGGCGACGGCCGTGCCCCGGTGCACGGCCTGGGCGAGCAGCCGGTGGCCGGAGTCCAGCAGCATCCGATCGGTGGCGGCCAGGCCCCACAGCACCGTGGCGGAGAGCGACACCAGCGCCAGCACTCCGGCGCCGAAGTCGAGGAATTCCCAGAACCTCCGCAGCGCGCCCGCGTTGGCGGCGACGAGCAGGGCGAGCAGGGCGGCCAGGGCCAGGCCGCGGAGCACGTTGGGCCGGGCCCCTCCGGCGTGCCGCCCTCTGGAGAGCTGCGCGCGCTGCACGCGCGGGGTGCCCGGCGGACGCTGGGGACGCTGGGCCCGGCGCGAGCGGGGCGGTTGCATCACGGGGCTGGGAGAGGGGGGTGGCGGGGACAAACGGAACCTCCCGAGCGGGCGGTGGCCGAACACTCTCCTCGTGTCCGGTCCTTCTCCGGTCGTGAATCGCGAAGTGACGCCGGGTCGTCGACCGGTGACGTCCGGTACCGCGGCCTCCACTTTGCGCGACCAAAAAAGTGATGGTCGGGATGCAGAAGCATCCACGAGCTTCGCGGGATCTTCATAGTATTTATCGCGCTGTGACAAATTCCCGCGCGCGCGTCGCCGCCGCCCCGGCGGCTGAGAATGATGCCGAACCAGGCGGTACGGACCGTTCCCCACGAGCGGTCCGCAGCAGTGCGCCCCCCACCCGGGAGGGCGTTGGAGGGCCCTCAACACCCTTGCCGTGACGGGGAAAAGCAAGGGTCGTCCCTCCGCGAGCCCGACCCGCCCCGCGCGGGACAGGCTCCCACCCCGGCAGGAACGAGGTAGAGATGTGTGAACTTCTGAACCGCATCTGGTCGCGTCCCCGCGGCGAGTGGACCCGCGTTCTGAGAAAGGAACTTCCCGCGATCGCCGGCCAGGTGGTCGAGGAACTGCACCACGATCACCGATTTTCCGAGATGTTTGCGAACATCAAGCGCGAAGACGCGCGGGAGGCGGTGGAGCAGGCACTGCTGACGGCCCTCGGATACCGGAAGGGAGCGGAGGAGAAGGACGGAGGCCGGTACGGGTCCGGCAGGGGACCCCGGAAGGAGGCACTCGCCGCCCCCGTCCCCATCGACCGGGCGCGCCGCCACCTCTTCGCGGCCCTCACCAGCGACCCGTGCGAACCCGAGGGCTCCCTCGCGGAGTTGGCCCGTTCCGCCCGTTGGCCGCTGCCCGAGGCGGTCCGCGTCGTCGTCCTCGCCGCGCCGACCGAGGCGCTCCAGCTCGCGGCGGTGCTCGGCGACGCCCTGATCAGCATCGCCGACGGCGAGCCCTGTCTGATCGTCCCGGACCGGGGCGCGTCCACCCGTGCCGCCCTGGAGAGCGCCCTGCGCGGGCGCAGGGCCGCGGTGGGCCACCCCGTGCCGCCCGGGGACACCCTCTCCTCGCTGCGCTGGGCGCGGCGTCTGCCGGCGCTCGCTCCCGGGCGCGGCGGCGCCGAGTCCTCGCCGGTGTTCGTGGACGACCACCTGTCGATGCTCCTGCTGTTGCAGGACGAGTCGCTCACCCGCGCGTTGGCGGCCCGCTGGCTCCGGCCGCTGGAGGAACTGACGCCGCGTCAGAGCGAGCGGCTGGAGATGACCCTCCTGGCCTGGCTGGAGGGCGGCGGCGCCCCGGAGGCCGCCAAGACCCTCCAGGTGCACCCGCAGACGGTGCGGTACCGGCTGCGTCAGATAGAGAAGCTGTTCGGGCCGGCGCTGAGGGACCCGCGCACCCGGTTCGAGTTGGAGATGACCCTGCGCAGCCGCCGTCTGACGGCGCAGGTGCGGCGCAGGAATCCGCGTGCGGGACGTAGCGGGCGCGCCGTGGCGGGCGGACGCCCGCCGGCCGGCGCCGCGCGGCAGGCCCGGGTCAACGGCCTGTGACCACCGGGGGTTCATCCGTTCGTACGCCCCCCGCGAACGGCGTCCACCCCCCGGTGACCGCGGGCCGGCGGGCCGGCCCGCACCGTGACCGCGCGGACGGGGGGCCCGGGNNNCCCCCCGGCGCGTCCGGAGGAGCGTCGGCTACCGAACGGCCGGCCCGTGTTCCCGGTGCCGGTCCGCCGGGCCCAGGGCACGGGGGGACGCGCCGCTCCGTCCGGAGGAGGCCGGCGCGTCCTCGGCGAGCGCCTCGTACTCCACCAGCCCGGTGTCCTCCAGCACCGTGATGTGGTCCAGGACGACGTCGTTGGCGCGGGTGGCCAGGGACCGCACCATGGAGTTGCGGGTCTGCGCCCGCACCAGCGCCACCAGGGCGAAGACCTTGCCGTGGGCGCGACGCAGCAGGTTGGCGAACAGCCGGTCGTACTCGTCGCCCCGGGCGGCGTCCATCTGCGACAGCCACTGCTGCTGCTGTTCGCTGGGCTGGTTGGCCAGCTCGATGCCGAGCGCGCGGCCCGCGTCGATGGCCAACTGGTCCAGCTCGGTGTGGCCTTCGACCAGGTGCTCGCCCGCGGTCCTGACCTCCTCCCGCGCGCTGCGCTCCTGGGCCTGCCGCCCCGAGGGCAACTCCCACAGCCCGGCGAGCCGGACCTTGCGGACGAAGTCGCGGTCCATGGGCGTGAGCGGCCCGTAGGGCGTGCTCACCGTCCCGCGACCGTCGTCCTCCCAGCCCTGTGCCGCCGTCGCCGTCGCGGCCGCGGTGCCGCTGCCGTCGAACAGGTGGACCGGGAGCAGCAGCGCCGTGAGCGTGGCCGCGAGAGCGCCGATGACCAGGACCGTGCCGATCGTCCGCCCGGATGCGACGGACCGGCCGATGACGGACCGCATGGCAGCCTCCTCGTACTCGCCTCTGCCTCCACTCCTGGAGTGGCACGGGGACGCTAACGCCCGGACGAGGGAGGGTGTCGATGCTTCGTCATCAACCGACAAAGAACGGTCGGTGACCGCGGGCCGCTGCTAGGTTGCCGTGCGGATCGACGGCGCCCCGCGGCGGGAGGACGGCGCGGAGCGCGGTGTCGGAGGACCGCCGGCGCCGCCGGTGCGGGGACCGGCCGGTGGAGCGGTGGACGGACGAGCCCGCCGGCAGGGCCCGCCCGCGGACGCGTCAGTGCCGGGGGTGCCGCCCGTGCGGAACGCGCATCGGGTGCGCGCCCGGGCCTCCCACGTGGGAGAAGGGCTGCATCCGCCAGTCCAGCCCCTCGGGCAGCGTCAGCAGCGTCGCGGCGTCCTGCTCCTGCGCCTCGTGCTCGGGGCCGTCGGGCCGGGCGTCGTCCACGGAACGCCCCGATCCCTGACAGACCGTCAATCCGAAGGGGTTCCACGGCGTCGGGCACAGCGCGTGCTCGGGGAGCGTCTCCTCGTCGGCCAGCAGCGCTATCGGCTGCGAGCAGTCCGGGCAGACCACCCGGAAGATCTCGTAGGTCTCGTACGTGTCGTACTCCTCGGCGTTCTCCTCGTGGAGCTCGGTGTCCGGGTGACCGGCGTGACGTGGCTTCACAGTGCGCATGCAATCCCCCTTGGACGGGCGGCCGGGCGTCCGTTTTCCCGGGAGCCCCGGCCACAGCAAGCACTTCCCTCCGTGACCGGCGCGTAATCACCCCGTTCCCGCGGACCCGGGGGCACTGGTGTGGCGTTCGTCACAGGGGTGCGCCGGAGGGGCGCCGCCGGCACGTCCGGTGTGCTCCGGCGCGCCCGGCGCAGTAGGTTGCCTGCTGTGGAGGAGCTGGATCGTCGCATCGTGGAGTTGCTCGTCAGGGACGGGCGGATGAGCTACACCGACCTGGGCAAGGCCACCGGCCTGTCCACATCGGCGGTGCACCAGCGCGTCCGGCGCCTGGAGCAGCGCGGTGTCATCCGCGGATACACGGCCATCGTCGACCCCGAGGCCGTCGGACTGCCGATGACCGCGTTCATCTCGGTCAAGCCGTTCGACCCCAGCGCGCCGGACGACATCGCCGACCGCCTCGCGGAGGTCCCCGAGATCGAGGCGTGCCACAGCGTCGCGGGCGACGAGAACTACATCCTCAAGGTGCGGGTCGCCTCGCCCATAGAGCTGGAGCACCTGCTGGCCCGCATCCGCTCCCTCGCCGGCGTCTCCACCCGCACCACCGTCGTGCTCTCCACCCCCTACGAGTCCCGACCGCCCCGCATGTGACGCGGCCGGGACCGGCTCGGCCACCCCGGGCGACCCCGCGCCGCCGGGACGGGGGAGACTGGCGGTCATGAGCGACAGCACGGCCCCCCTCGATCGACCCCGCACCGTCCTGCTGCGCGGCGGCGAGGTCCACAGCCCCGCCGACCCCTTCGCCACCGCCATGGTCGTCGACGGCGACGGCATCGCCTGGATCGGCTCGGAAGGCGCCGCCGACTCCTTCGCCGACGGCGTCGACGAGGTGATCCACCTCGACGGCGCGCTGGTCACCCCCGCCTTCACCGACGCCCACGTCCACACCACCGCGACCGGCCTGGCGCTCACCGGCCTCGACCTGACCGGCGCCCGCACCCTGGCCGACGCCCTCGCCCGCGTCCGGGCCCACGCCCGGACCCGCCCCGCCGACCGGATCCTGCTCGGCCACGGCTGGGACGCCTCCGCCTGGCCCGAGCGGCGGCCCCCCTCCCGCGCCGAACTCGACGAGGCCACCGGCGGCCGGCCGCTCTACCTCACCCGCGTCGACGTCCACTCCGCGCTGGTCACCACCGCCCTGCTCGACCTCGTCCCCGGCATCACCGACCTGCCCGGCTACGCCCCCGACGCCCCCCTGACCGGCGACGCCCACCACGCCGCCCGGGCCGTCGCCCACGGCTCCGTCACCCCCGCCCAGCGCGCCGAGGCCCAGCGCGCCGCCCTGCGCCACGCCGTCTCCCGCGGCATCGGCACCCTCCACGAGTGCGCGGGCCCCGAGATCTCCGGCGAGGACGACCTGACCGGCCTGCTGCGCCTGGCCGCCGAGGAGCCCGGCCCCCGGGTCTTCGGCTACTGGGCCGAGCACGTCACCTCCGCCGAGGACGCCGAGCGGGTGCGGGAGTTGGGCGCCATCGGCGCCGCGGGAGACCTCTTCGCCGACGGCTCCCTCGGCTCCCACACCGCCCACCTGCACGAGCCCTACGCCGACGCCGACCACCGCGGCACCGCGCACCTCGACGCCGACGCCGTCGCCGCCCACGTCGCCGCCTGCACCGAGGCCGGGATCCAGGCCGGGTTCCACGCCATCGGCGACGCCGCCCTGACCGCCGTCACCGACGGCGTGCGGGCCGCCGCCGAGCGGGTCGGCCTGGACCGGGTGCGGGCCGCCCGGCACCGCGTCGAGCACGCCGAGATGCTGACCGAGGCCACCATCGCCGCCTTCGCCGAGTACGCCCTCACCGCCTCCGTGCAGCCCGCCTTCGACGCGGCCTGGGGCGGCGAGGACGGCATGTACGCCCGCCGCCTGGGCCCCGAGCGCGCCCGCACCCTCAACCCGTACGCCGCCATGCTGCGCGCCGGCATCCCCCTGGCGTTCGGCTCCGACAGCCCCGTCACCCCGCTCGACCCCTGGGGCACCCTGCGGGCCGCCGCCTTCCACCACACCCCCGAGCACCGGATCTCCGTCCGCGCCGCCTTCACCGCCCACACCCGCGGCGGCTGGCGGGCGATCGGCCGCGACGACGCCGGCGTCCTCGTCCCCGGCGCCCCGGCCGACTACGCGATCTGGCGCGTCGGCGAACTGGTGGTGCAGGTGCCCGACCACCGGATCGCCGCCTGGTCCACCGACCCGCGCTCCGGCACCCCGGGCCTGCCCGACCTCGCCCCCGGCCGTGACCTGCCCGTCTGCCTGCGGACGGTGGTCGCCGGACGGACGGTGTACGCACACCCGAACGAGTGACGGCCGAGATCGCCCATACCTCCGATCGATGCCCCCTCCTCCGGTCGCCTTCCGGCCCCGCCCTCCTCGCTGACCTGCTGGTTTGACGAAAAACCGCAGGTGGGGAGGGTGTTGACAGGCGGCGGCCGTGGGCGGGTAGGTTCGGCCGAGTCCACCACAGGACGTTCGACCGGGAATCCTCCGCGCGCAGTCGTCGAACGAGCTGGGTCATGGGCGGTGCGTCCCACCGGCGTACGGCCGGGAGCCAGGTCCAGCGCCCGCGGCTCGGGGACGGAAGGGTTCGGACCGGTCGACAGGTGAGACCCGGGAGGGGCCCGGACGCTCAGTAGACAACGGCTCTGGGCCGATCCGCAGCCGGCGGATCCCCGGCCGGCCCGAAGGGCACCGGGCCCCGATCCCGCGACGATCCGCCGGATTCCCCCACCGCCCCCGCCCGGCGGTCCCCCGCCCGGCACGGGCGCCCCACCCCCGGCCCACCGCGGCCCCCCGGCGTTGTACGGTCGGGCTCGTCACCGCACGACCTGCAAGGAAGGCCGCGACCGTGCCATCGGGCCCCGACACCACCGCCGAAGCCGAGACCGAAGGTCCGGCCGCCCGGCGGCCGGACGAACCGCCGCGCCGCCGGACGGATACGCCCGCCGACGTCCCCGACGACGCCGTTCCCGGCGGGCGTCCCGGCCGCCGCCGTCCCCTGGCCCGCCTGGTGTCCCTGGTGCGCCGCGAGGCGTACCGGACGGCCGCGGCCGTCGCCGCCGGCGTCGCCCTGGCCGCCGCCTTCCCGCCCTACGACCTGTGGCCGCTGTCGATCGTCTCCGTCGCCGCGCTCGCCCTCCTCACCCGGGGACGCACCGTGCGGCAGGGGGCCTGGCTCGGCCTCGCCACGGGGCTGCCGTTCTTCTTCGTGCTGCTCAAGTGGCTCCACGTCGTCGGCTGGGACGCGGTGTTCGGCCTGGCCCTGGTCGAGGCGCTGTTCTTCGTGCCGCTGGGCGCCGGGCTGGCCCTCGCCTCGCGGCTGCCGCTGTGGCCGCTGTGGGGGGCCTGCCTGTGGGTCGCCGAGGAGTGGGCCCGCGACCGCCTCCCCTTCGGCGGCTTCCCCTGGGGGCGGCTGGCCTTCGCCAACACCGCCTCGCCGCTGACCCCGCTGGCCGCCCTGGGCGGCGCGCCCCTGGTCACCTTCGCCGCCGCGCTGGTCGGCGGCCTGCTCGCCGCGGCGGCCGTGGCCGTGTGGCGGTCGCGCGGACGCGGGGACGGCCCCCGCCCGGCCCGCGCCGCGCTCCCGGCCGCGGGGGCGCTCGCCCTCGCCGCGGCCGTCACCGTCTCCGGCCACGCCGTGCCGGTCCCCACCCAGGCGGCCGACACCGTCCGCATCGCCGTCGTCCAGGGCAACGTCCAGCAGCCCGGCATGGACTTCCTCGGCCGCCCGATGCTGATCCTCGACAACCACGTCCAGGCCACCCTGGAACTGGCCGCGGACGTGGCGGAGGGCCGGGTGGAGCGGCCCGAGCTGGTGATCTGGCCGGAGAACGCCTCCGACCTGGACCCCCACCGGCACCCCGAGGCGCGCGCGGCCATCGACCGGGCCGCGCGGGCCGTCGGCGTCCCGATCCTCGTCGGCGCCCTCGTCGACCACCCCACCGAGGAGGGGTACGTCGAGAACCAGGGCATCGTCTGGGACCCCGAGACCGGCCCCGGCGCCTCCTACACCAAGCAGCACCCGGTGCCCTTCGGCGAGTACGTCCCCTACCGCGACCAGCTCAGCAAGGTGATCACCCGCCTCCAGCGCGTGCCGCGCGACTTCTGGCCCGGAGAGCGCACCGGCGTGCTGGAGGTCGGCCCGGCCCGGCTCGGCGACGTCATCTGCTTCGAGGTGGCCTACGACGAGATCGTGCGCGACACCGTCAACGACGGCGCCCGCGCCCTGGTCGTCCAGACCAACAACGCCACCTACGGCCGCACCGGCCAGCCCGAGCAGCAGCTCGCGATGTCCCGCCTGAGGGCCGTGGAGCACGGGCGGGCCGTCGTCACCGCCGCCACCAGCGGCATCAGCGCGATCGTCGCCCCCGACGGCACGATCGAGCAGCGGACGGAGGAGTTCACCCGGGACGTCCTCGTCGCCGACCTCCCGCTGCGCGACGAGATCACCTTCTCCGACCGAATCGGTCCCGCGCCGGAGTGGGTGCTCGCTATCGTGGGCGTCCTGTCCTGCGCCGCGGCATACGTCCTCGGCCGACGGGGGGCAGACGGGGAGAACGGGACAGAGGGGAAGAGGCAGCGACAGTGAACGACGCCCGACAGCGCGGCAAGAGCCCGCTCGGCAGGATCCTGGTGATCATTCCGACCTACAACGAGGTCGACAACATCCGCCAGGTCGTGTCCAGAGTGCGCGAGGCCGTCCCCGAGGCCCACGTCCTCGTCGCCGACGACAACAGCCCCGACGGGACGGGGAAGGTCGCCGACGAGCTGGCGGCGGCCGACGAGCGGGTCCGGGTCCTCCACCGCAAGGGCAAGGAGGGGCTCGGCGCCGCCTACCTGGCCGGGTTCCGCTGGGGCATCGACAACGGCTACGACGTCCTGGTCGAGATGGACGCCGACGGCTCCCACCAGCCCGAGGAGCTGCCGCGGCTGCTCACCGCCCTCAAGGGCGCCGACCTGGTGCTCGGCTCGCGCTGGGTGCCGGGCGGGCGCGTGGTCAACTGGCCCCGGCACCGGGAGTTCCTCTCCCGCGGCGGCAGCACCTACTCCCGACTGCTGCTGGGGGTGCCCATCCGGGACGTCACCGGCGGCTACCGGGCCTTCCGCAAGGAGACCCTGCTGGGGCTGGGCATGGACGACGTGGCCTCCCAGGGGTACTGCTTCCAGGTCGACCTCGCCCACCGCGCCGTACAGGCCGGGTTCCACGTGGTGGAGGTGCCCATCACCTTCGTCGAGCGCGAGCGCGGCGACAGCAAGATGAGCCGGGACATCGTCGCCGAGGCCCTGTGGCGGGTCACCGCCTGGGGCGTGCGGTCCCGGGTGAACCAGGTTCTCGGGCGCAGGCACACTGGATGACATGACGACCGGCGCACCGTACCCGTACGAGCCTCCGTGGCAGCAGCCCCGGACCGAACCGCACCCCCGACCCGGCGGGCCCCGACGCCCGCGCGGCCGGAACCTCCTCCCCCTGGGCGTGGCCGCCTTCGCGGTGCTGGAGGTCTGGCTGCTGATCCTGCTCGCGGACGCCACGAGCGGCCTGGTCGTCCTGGCCGTCCTGGCCGCCGGGTTCGTCCTGGGCGCCGCGGCCGTCAAACGCGCGGGACGGCGTGCCTGGCGCGCCCTGGTCGAGACGGTGGAGGGCCTCCAGCCGGGCGCCGACCCGGCCGCTCGCACGACCGCCGACCCCGCGCGGCGCGGCGGGCACGGGTTCGCCATGCTGGGCGGGCTGCTGCTGATGCTGCCGGGCCTGGTCTCCGACGCCGTCGGCCTGCTGTGCCTCTTCCCGCCGACCGCGGCCCTGCTGCGCCGGGGCGTCGAGCGCCGTCTCGCCCGCCGCGCGGGCTTCGCGCCCGGTTCCCTGGGCGACGCCTTCCGGCAGGCCCGCACGGCGGAGGAGCGGATGCGCATCCACCGCCCCGACGGCAAGGTCGTCCAGGGCGAGGTCGTGCGCGAGGAGACCGTCCGCGAGGAGGACGGCGGAGGCGTGCGGTAGGCCCCGCGGTCGTCGGAGCGCGGCCGGACACACGCGAGGGCCCGGCCACCTTCGGGTGGCCGGGCCCTCGCGTACGCTTCTCGCCCGCCGGGGGCGGTGTGCGCCGCCCGCCGTCAGGCGGACTTGCGCTTGCTGTCCCGCGGATGCACGGCGATGTTCATGGTGCCGGAGCGCAGGACCGCCAGCCTCTCGGCCAGCACCTCCTCCAGCTCCTCGCGGGTGCGCCGCTCCATGAGCATGTCCCAGTGCGTACGCGCGGGCTTGCTCTTCTTCTCCTCGGGCCCCTCGCCGTTCACCAGGAGTGCCTGGGTGCCGCAGACCTTGCACTCCCACTCCGGCGGAATCTCGGCCTCGACCGAGAACGGCATCTCGAACCGATGGCCGTTCCGGCATGCGTACTCCACGGCCTGGCGCGGAGCCAGGTCGATACCGCGGTCGGTCTCGTAGCTGGTCACCACGAGTCGCGTGCCGCGAAGAGCTCGCTCACTCATGAATCGTGCCTCCCGGGCTTGTCGCCCACAGGACAGGTGTCGCTGTCGTCGTCATCCGGTCAACGTCCGGTCGGCGGTGAAGATTCCCGATCTGGGAGATGCGTCGCCCGTCGTGCCGCTGCCTCGTCGGATATGCGGTACCCGCCGCTGCCCGCTTTGTCACATCTGACAAGGGATGCAACTTAACGTTCGCCTATCTTTGACATGCAGTAACGGTCCATCCGGCGAGCCGAAGGCGTACACTACCCGCCCTTCGCCCGATGGCCTAAATCCGATCCGGCATCCGACCCGGCGCCGTGACGCTCACCGCCGCCACCGCTCGTTCCACCGGTACCCGCAGCAGCAGGACGAAACCCAGGACGAAGAAGATCACCAGGGAGATGATCGCGTCCCGGTAGCTCCCGGTGAGCTGGTAGGTCAGGCCGAACACCAGCGGCCCCAGCCAGCTCGTCCCGCGGTCGCTGATCTCGTACAGCGAGAAGTACTCCGCCTCCTTGCCGCGCGGCACGAGCTGCGCGAACAGGGAACGCGACAGCGCCTGGGTGCCGCCCAGCACCATCCCGATCGCGGCGGCCAGCACGAAGAACCACACCGGTTCCCCGGCGGGCAGCGCGTACCCCGCCCCCACCGTCACCGTCCACGCCACCAGCGAGCCCAGGATCGTGCGCTTGGCGCCGTGGCGGGCGGCCAGCCGGCCCAGCAGCAGCGCCCCCGCCACCGCGAGGACCTGCACCAGCAGGATCGCGCCGATCAGCGTGGTCTGGTCCATCCCCAGCTCCTCCGCGCCGAAGACGGACGCCTGGGTGATCACCGTCTGCACGCCGTCGTTGTAGAGCAGGTAGGCCAGCAGGAACAGCAGGGTCAGCGGGTACCGCCGCAGGTCGCGCAGCGTGCCCGCGAGCTGCCGCCAACTGCTCCTCGGCGCCGGCTCCGCGCCGTCCGCCGCCCGACGGACGCGCGGCCGGTCGCGCAGCCGGCGCAGCGGGACGACGGTGAAGACCGCCCACCACAGCCCGGCCGACGCCAGGCAGATCCGCACCGCCGTGCCCTCGTCGACCCCCAGCGACTCGTGCCCGAGGAACAGCGCCAGATTGGCCACCAGCACCAGCGCCCCGGCCGCGTAGCCGAAGGCCCAGCCGCGGGAGGAGACCGCGTCCCGCTCCTCGGGGGCGGCGATCTCCGGCAGGAACGAGTTGTAGATCACCACGGCCGTGGCGAAGGAGACGTTCGCCACCACCAGCAGCGCCCCGCCCAGCAGGTAGCGGTCGCCGTCCAGGAAGAACATCCCCGTGGTGGCCGCCGCCCCCAGGTAGGCGAACGCGCCCAGCATCGGCTTCTTGCGGCCCGACCGGTCCGCCGCCGCCCCCGCCAGCGGCATCACCAGCACCGACAGCAGCACCGAGACGGAGACCGCGTAGGCGAAGAACGAACCCGCCCGCACCGGGATGCCCAGCGGGTGCACGTAGCCGGCCGCGTCCGCCGCGGCCTCGGCGACCCCGGTCAGGTAGGGGCCGAGGAAGACGGTGAGCACGCTGGTGGAGAAGACGGAGTTGGCCCAGTCGTAGAAGTACCAGCCGCGCTGCTCGCGCCGCCGGGCGGCGGCTCCTCCGGGGTCCCCGGCCCCCTCCGTGCCTCCGGCGCCCGTCACGGTCTCGGTGTCCACCCACGCCCCCTCGCGTCCGTACGCCGGCGGGGACGCGCGGGGGTGTCCGGGGCGGCGGGCGGCCGGACCGCCCGCCTACCGGACCCAGGCTCCCCGCTCGGCCAGCACCGTGCGCAGTGTCTCGATGTGATCGGTCATGATGCCATCCACGCCCAGGTCCAGCAGCGCACGCATCCGCGCCGGATCGTTGATCGTCCACACGTGCACCTGCAGGCCCCTGGCGTGGGCGTGGCGCACGAACGCCCGGTCGACCACCCGCACCCCGCCGTGCCGCACGGGAACCTGGGCGCACAGTGCCCCGCGGCTCACCGCGCCCGGCAGGCGGTACGAGCGCAGCCGCAGACCCAGCACACCGCGCGTGCCCAGCGAGGTGGCCAGCCGGGGGCCCGCCAGGGCCCGGGCCCTGGCCACCCGCGACTCGGAGAAGGCGCCCACGCACACCCGGTCCCAGGCGTCGGCGGAGTCCAGGACCTCCAGCAGCGGGGTCAGCGCCGCGTCCGCCTTGACGTCGATGTTCCACCGGGCGTGGGGGAAGGCGCGCAGCAGGTCGGCGAAGAGCGGCACCGGCTCGCTGCCGCCCACCCGCGCCCGCCGCACCTCCGCCCACGACAGGGCGGCGATCGGGCCGCTGCCGTCCGTCGTCCGGTCCAGCGTGGCGTCGTGGAAGGCGACCAGGTGCCCGTCCGCCGTGACGTGCACGTCGGTCTCCAGGTAGCGGTACCCCAGCTCCACCGCCCGCGCGAAGGCGGCGTGGGTGTTCTCCAGACCGGCCCGTCCCGCGACCGCCCCGCCCCGGTGGGCGAAGGCCAGGGGGACCGGGTGGTCGAAGAAGGGGTGCGCGGGACGCGGGGCCGCGGTGGAAGCCGTCACGGGTGCAGTATCGCGCGCCCGTCCCGGCGGTGCCCCTCGGGGCGGTCCGCCGCCTCGGAGCGGGCGACGACGGGGGAGTGCCCGCCGTCGGGACCGGGCAGGGCGAACACCCGCAGGAAGAGCTGGGAGAGCGGGCCGATCGCCAGCGCGTAGGCCACCGTGCCCACGCCCACCGAGCCGCCCAGCAGGAAGCCGGTGGCCAGCACCGTCAGCTCGATGCCCGTCCGCACCAGCCGGACCGACCGCCCGGTGACCCGGTGCAGGCCCGTCATCAGGCCGTCGCGCGGTCCCGGGCCGAACCGCGCCGAGATGTACAGGCCGGTCGCCACCCCGTTCAGCACGATCGCGCAGACCAGCAGCGGCACCCGCACCGCCATCGCCCGCGGCTCCGGCAGCAGGGCCAGCGTGCCGTCCATGGCGAGGCCGACCACGACCACGTTGGAGACGGTGCCCAGGCCGGGCCGCTGGCGCAGCGGTATCCACAGCAGCAGCACCGCCGCCCCCGTGACGATCGACACGGTGCCGATCGTCAGGCCGGTGCGCTCCGCCACGCCCTGGTGGAAGACGTCCCACGGGTCGAGGCCGAGGCCGGCCCGCACCATCAGCGCCGCGCTGGCCCCGTAGAGCACCAGTCCGAGGTAGAGCTGGACCAGGCGACGGGCGAGGCGGTCGGAGGAACCTCCGAAGAACCCTCTGAACCTTCTGAACCCTCCGAAAACGGACAACGATCCTTCCTTTCTGGCGCGGTGGACCGATGCATGACACCCTGTGGCCTGTCAGCGGTCCGCGACCACGGCCAATTCCAAGAAGGTGGACTCAGTAGATGGCTCAGTGGACTTCGGTGGTCGGGGCGCAGCAGCTCGCCCGTCTCCTGGCCTCCCAGCGCGCCGCCGAGTCCGGCGTCGGCGGCTCCGGGGCGCGACGCGTGCCCGCCTACCGCGCGCTCGCCGACGGTGTGCGCCTGCTGGTCCTGGAAGGACGCGTTCCCGTCGCCGCCCGGCTCCCCGCCGAACGGGAGTTGGCCGCCGCCCTCGCCGTCAGCCGCACCACGGTCGCCGCCGCCTACGAGGCGCTGCGTGCCGACGGGTTCCTCTGCTCGCGCCGCGGAGCGGGAAGCTGGACGGCCCTGCCCGCCGGGAACCCCCTGCCCTCCGGCGGCCTGGAGCCCCTGCCGCCCGACGCCGCCGGAACCATGATCGACCTGGGCTGGGCCGCGCTCCCCGCCCCCGAGCCCTGGGTCACCCGCGCCTTCCAGGGCGCGCTGGCCGACCTGCCGCCCTACGCCCACACCCACGGCGACTATCCGGCGGGGCTGCCCGCCCTGCGCCGGGCCCTGGCCGACCACTACACCGCCCGCGGCGTCCCCACCATGCCCGAGCAGATCATGATCACCACCGGGGCCATGGGCGCGGTGGCCGCCATCCGCGGTCTGTTCGCCCCGCGCGGCGAGCGGATCGCCGTCGAGCACCCCTCGTACGCCAACGTCCTGCAACTGCTGCGCGAGGCGGGCGCCCGGCTGGTGCCCGTGGCGATGGGCGAGGGGCTGTCCGGCTGGGACCCGGCCGTCTGGCGCCAGGTGCTGCGCGACGCCGCGCCCCGGATGGCCTACGTCATCGCCGACTACCACAACCCCACCGGCGCGCTGGAGAGCGAGGAGCAGCGCCGTGAGCTGGTCTGCGCCGCGCGCGCCGCGGGCACCGTGCTGGTGGCGGACGAGACCATGTCCGGCCTCCACCTCGACCCCCCGCCCGACGGACGGGCGCCCCGCCCGGTCGCGGCGTTCGACCCCGGCGGGTCGACCGTCGTCACCGTCGGCTCGGCCAGCAAGTCCATCTGGGCCGGGCTGCGCATCGGCTGGGTCCGCGCCGCCCCCGAGATCATCCGCAGCCTGGTGGCCGCCCGCGCCTGGGCCGACCTCGGCAGCCCCGTGCTGGAACAGCTCGCCGTCGCCCGGCTGCTGGTCGAGGACGGCGGGGACGGCGAGGGGAGGAGCGGCTGGGACCGGGCCGTGGCCGTCCGCCGCGAGCGGGCCCGGGAGAACCGCGACTCCCTCGTCGAGGCCCTCCGCCGGCACCTGCCCGACTGGGAGTTCACCGTCCCGCACGGCGGCCTCACCCTGTGGGTGCGCACCGGCGGCCTGTCCGGTTCGCGGATCGCCGAGGCGGGGGAGCGGCTGGGCGTCCGCGTCCCCTCCGGGCCGCGGTTCGGCGTGGACGGGGCCTTCGAGGGCTACGTACGGCTGCCCTTCACGGTCTCCGGACCGGTCGCCGACGAGGCGGCGGCCCGGCTGGCCGGCGCCGCGCGCCTGGTGGCCACGGGCCGGAGCGCGGGGGCCGACACGCCGCGCTCCTTCGTCGCCTGACCGCCGGCGGCGGACGGGCGGCGCCCGTGGCCGGTGCCGCGCCGTCGCCCGTCAGCGCCCCACGCGGCGGCCCGCCCCGGCCATCGGCTCCGTCAACAGCTCCATGACCGCCCGCCGCTGCGGCTCGGCCGCCTCCTCGTCGTACGGGTTGGGGGTGGCCGGCACCTGGAGACGGTGCACCGGGCCCGTGCCGAGCCGGGCGTAACCGCGCCCCGGCGGCACCTGCGGCGGCGGGGTGGTGGCGGGCGCCTCGCCGAGCACCTCCCGCACCTGGTCCGGCGTCGCCGGGCCCAGCACGACCCGTGCCCGGGTGTGGGCCCGCACGGCGCCGATCAGGCTCTCCGCGCCCTCGAACTGGTCGGCGATCGCCACGGTCACCCGCACCGCGCGCCCGTACCGCAGGGGCACCTGGAGCAGGTCCTGCGGATCGCGCTGCCCCTCGGAGCGGGCCAGGTGGCCGAGGACCGAGGGCCGGTCCACCAGGACCCACAGCGGCCGGCAGACGTCCTCCGGGGCGTCCCGGCCGGTCTGCCGGGCCCGGTTCGCGGCCAGCAGCCTGCGCTCGGTCTCCCGCGTCACCCACTCCAGCGACGACAGCGCGCCGGCCAGCGTCGGCTCCACCGCCAGCACCCTGCCGCGCCCCGCCAGGAACGCGTACTCGCCGGCGCCGCCGCCGTCCACGATCAGCACCTCGCCGTGCCTGAGCGCCTGGAGGGCGATCGACCGCAGCAGCGTGGTGGTCCCCGCGCCGGGGCGGCCGAGCGCCAGCAGGTGGGGCTCGGCGGACCGCGGGCCCGTGCGCCACACGACCGGGGGCAGGTCCCGCCGCCCTCCGCCGTCCTCGATCACCGGCACGGTGCGCTGGACGGTGTGGAGGTCGGTGAACCCCAGCACGGTCTCGCCCGGGGCGGTGACGAAGCGCTGCGCGTACACGCCGGTCGGCAGCGGCGGCAGCGCGGTCAGGGTCAGCTCGCCCGCCTCCTCGTTCCAGGCGAAGCGGTACTCGCGGCCCCGCCCGGCCCTGGCGCACAGCAGCCGCTGGAGGCGGGCCCGGGACTCCGGGTCCCCGTCGCCGAAGTGCGGCGGGTACCGCAGCGTCAGGTGGGCCAGCCGGCCGTCCTCGGCGAACGCGAAGTCGGTGAAGGCCCGCCGCCAGTCGCCGTCGTGGGCGTACAGCGGCTGCGGGCGGGGGTCGCCGGCGAGGGCGAGGAAGGGGACCAGCGCCTCGTAGAGGGTCTGGAGCCGGGCGCGCTCGGCCTCGCCGGGACCGCCGTCGGCCGCGTCGGCGGACCGGTCGCGGCCCTGCCAGGCCAGGGCGCCCGCCAGGGCGACCGCTCCGATCAGCGGTCCGTACGGTGTCAGCCACAGGATCAGCAGACAGGCGACGATGGCGATGAGCACGGGGCCCCGTCTCTCCCGCGGGGTCCGCTCCCACCACCGCCGTACCGCCGAGACGGTACGGCCCAGGCCGCGTGCGACCACGACCAGGAGGCGCAGAACGTCGAGGGTGCGGCCCGTCGCGGTCCGCACCAGATCCCGCCCGCGGCCCGGAGGAGCGGCCGCGGACGGGGTGGGGTGGGTCGGAGGGGTGGGGGAAGCGTGCTGTGGGGTCAGTGTGCGGGGGAAGGGGCGCCAGGCCACGCCGATCTCCTGCCGTCCGGAGCCCTGGGGCTCGAAGTCCTGGAAGTCCTGGGAACTGTCTAGAAGCTGAGCTCTCCGATGAGGTTGGCGAGGGTTGCGCCGCCCGCCTGGATACCCGGTGCGATCGCCGATCCCGCCAGGTAGAAACCGAACAGCGCGCACACGATGGCGTGGGAGAGCTTGAGGTTGTCCTTGCGGAAGAACAGGAAGACGATCACTCCGAACAACAGGACACCGGAGATCGACAGCACCATGGGTACTCCTGTGTGGCGATGGGAGGGTCACCGTGTGTGCCTCAAGCTTCACAGAGCGTCGGGTGTGCCGAAAGCGGCGATAGGGTGATTTAGCACATTTCTCTTGCTCCCCTCGGGGGTCTGAGGGATTGATCTCCCGAGCGTCCGCGCGTACGGAGGCCGTTCCCCGGCCGGTCGGGGGCGTCCGGCGCGGGCGCCGCGGGACCTCGGGGACGGGCGCCGGGCCCCGGACGGTAGCGTGGGGCCGACACGCGACGAGGAACGGACCGATGCGCCGCAAGCCCGCACTGCTGTACGTCACCGATCTCGCCTACGAGGCCAGGGGGCGCCGCTACGGGGACGAGGACGTCGACCTCTCCGACCGGCTCCGCGAGGACTTTCACGTCGCGCTCTGCTCCCCGCGCGACACCGTGGCGCTGATGGACGGCTTCGACGCGGTCGTCGTGCGCAACAGCGGTCCGGTCCTGCGCCACCGGGAGGCGTGGGACGACTTCCGCACCCGGGCCCTGGAGCGCGGCACCCGGGTCTTCAACGAGCTGTCCGGGCGGGCCGACATGGTCGGCAAGCGGTACCTGGTCGAGCTGAGCGCGGCGGGGGAGCCGGTCATCCCGACCGTCGACCGCCGCGAGGACCTGGACCGCCTGCCGCCGGCGGCGGAGTACGTCGTCAAACCCGAACTCGGCGCGGGCTCCATCGGCCTGGAAGTCGTCCCCGCGGACCGGCTGGGGGAGATCGCCCTCGACGTCGACGCCGGCCTGCTGGTCCAGCCGAGGATCGACTTCCGCTACGAGGTCTCCTTCTACTTCGTCGACCGGGTCTTCCAGTACGCCCTCCACGCCCCCGACCCCGCCCGGCGCTGGGAGCTGGAACGGTACGCCCCCGACGCGGCCGACCTCGCCTTCGCGCAGCGGTTCGTGGACTGGAACGCCGTCGACCACGGCATCCAGCGCGTGGACGCCTGCCGCACGGCCGAGGGGGAGCTGCTGCTCGTGGAGCTGGAGGACCTCAACCCCTACCTGTCGCTGGACCGGGTGGACGCCGACACGAAGGACCGGTTCGTCGCCGCGACGATCGCCTCGCTCCACGCGCTCCTCGCCTGAGGCCCTCGCCGAAACCGCCGCCCGTTCCGCGCGGAACCCCGGGGGCGTGGCCGACGGACCCGGCGAACGCGCCGTGCGGTAACGCACGGCCGCCGGTCCGACGCGGCTCGGCGCCGAGGGGCAGGGAAGAGAGGGAAAGAGAGGGGGAGGGGAGCGGAGAGGAGGGGAAAAGGAAAGCGACGGAAGAAGCCTTGAGGAAGGCGAGGTCTTTTCGCTAGATTTGCGGTTTCGGGAATTTCCCTGAAAAGCCGTCAAGTAAAACCATTCTAGCGAGCGGAGGGCCTTTTTGTCAAGGCGAGAAATCGACAGCGAGCAGCGTTACGTCACCCGGCTCCACCACCGTCTCGACGAACTCCGCGCCCGGGAGGCCGAACGGCTCGAGCAGGCTCTGTCGCAGGTGGAAACCGGTCACCAGGCCCTGCTGGAACGGGATGTGACGGCCACTCGCTGCCGAGAGAGAATCACCCGTCTGGACGCCGCCGAGAACGGCCTCTGTTTCGGGCGACTCGATCTGGCCGACGGCGAACGCCGTTATGTCGGACGGCTCGGAATGCTCGACGAGAACGCCGACCGCGAACCGCTGCTGATCGACTGGCGGGCCCCCGCCGCGCGGCCCTTCTACACCGCCACCGGAATCTCCCCCCAGGGCGTCCGACGGCGCCGGCACATCCGGACCAGCGGCCGGACGGTGACCGGCGTCCAGGACGAACTGCTCACCCCGGACGCGGCGGCCGACCCCGAGGGGCTGACGGGCGAGGCCGCCCTGCTGGCCGCCCTGAACGCCGACCGCACCGGGCGGATGAGCGACATCGTGGAGACCATCCAGGCCGAACAGGACCGGGTGGTCCGCGCCCCGCGCGCCGGGGTGCTGGTCGTCCAGGGCGGCCCCGGCACCGGGAAGACCGCCGTCGCCCTGCACCGGGTCGCGTACCTGCTCTACACCCACCGGGAGCGGCTGGAGCGGAGCGTGGTGCTGCTCGTCGGCCCCAACCCGCTCTTCCTGCGGTACGTCGGCGAGGTGCTGCCCTCCCTCGGCGAGACCAGCGTGCTGCCGGCCACCGTCGCGGAGCTGTACCCCGGGGTCGCCGCGGACGGCACCGAGTCGCCGGAGGCGGCCGAGGTCAAGGGACGCGCGTCCATGGCGGAGGTCGTGGCCGCCGCCGTACGCGACCGGCAGCGGGCGCCCGAGGACGGGCTGGAGGTCGTCCACGACGGCGAGACCGTCCGGCTCGAACGGGAGGTCTGCCTGCGGGCGCGGGATCGCGCCCGCGCCACCGGCCTGCCGCACAACCGGGCCCGACCGGTGTTCGTCCGCCTCGTGATCGACGCCCTCGCCCGGCGGATCGCCGAGCGGATCACGGCCTCCGTCCTCGACGGCGTCCCGGTCGAGGAGATCGACGGAGCGATCGACGGAGCGATCGACGGACCGGAGGAGGGACCCCTCGTCCTCTTCGACGAGGACGACGTCGAGGGCATCCGCCGGGAACTGCGCGGGGACCCCGGGGTGCGGGCGGCGATCGACGCGCTGTGGCCGCGGCTCACCCCCCAGCGCCTGCTGAGCGACCTGTACGCCTCGCCCGGCCGGCTGGCGTCCGCCGCCCCCGACCTCACGCCCGCCGAGCGGGCGCTGCTGCTGCGCGAGCCCGGAAGCCCGTGGACCCCGGCGGACGTCCCGCTGCTGGACGAGGCCGCCGAACTGCTGGGGGAGGACGACCGGGCCGCCCGCGCGGCGGCCGAGGCCGAACACCGGGAGCGGATCGCCCTCGCCCAGGAGGCGTTGGACGTCTCCTACGGCTCCCGCTCCACCGACGCGGAGTCCGAGGAGGAGGCGGAGCTGCTCTCCGCCCACGACCTGCTGGACGCGCGGCGGCTGGCCGAGCGGCACGAGGAGACGGACCACCGCACCCCCGCCGAGCGCGCGGCGGCCGACCGCACCTGGGCCTTCGGGCACGTCGTGGTGGACGAGGCGCAGGAGCTGTCCGCGATGGACTGGCGGCTGCTGATGCGGCGCTGCCCGAGCCGCTCGATGACGCTGGTCGGGGACGTCGCCCAGACCGGCTCCCCGGCGGGCGCCTCCTCCTGGCGGGAGGTGCTCGCGCCGTACGTGGGGGACCGGTGGAAGCTGGAGCGACTGGAGGTCAACTACCGCACCCCGGCCGAGATCGCGGAGGTCGCCGCCGGGGTGTCGGCCGCGTCCGGCGCGCCCTGCGACCCGCCGCGCGCGGTCCGCTCCACCGGCACCCGGCCGTGGCGGACGCGCGTGGCCCCCGACGACCTGCCCGCCGCCGTGGCCGCGTTGGCGGCCGAGGAGGCCGCCGCGGTGGGGGAGGGGCGGCTCGGGGTGATCGTGCCGACCGCCCGGCTGGAGGAGGTGGGCCGCGCCGTCTCGGCGGCCGTGCCGGGGACGGAGACCGGCCGGGACGCGCGGCTGGAGAGCACGGTGGTGGTGCTGGACGCCGCGCGGGCCAAGGGGCTGGAGTTCGACTCGGTCCTGGTCGTGGAGCCGGAGCGGATCATGACCGACGCGCCGCGCGGCCCGAACGACCTGTACGTCGCCCTCACCCGGGCCACCCGGCGGCTGGGCGTGGTCCACACGGGCGGGTTGCCGGCCGCGCTCGCCGGTCTGCGCCCCCGCCGGGCGGACGCGGGGACCGGTCGGTGAGGGGTCAGTCGGCGGAGAACAGCGGGCCGGTGAAGGTCAGGCCGAGGTCGTCGCCGCAGAGGGAGAAGAACCCCAGCGCCATCAGCGCGGCTCCGGCCAGGGAGATGTCCTTGAGGAAGCTGGTCGTCGTCTGCCGGCGCGTGATCGGATCGCTCTTCTTCCAGAAGGGGTGCATCGCGAAGGCCGTGGGCACCAGGAAGACGACCAGCAGCAGGGCGCCGAGGTCCGGCCAGACGCCGAGGAGAAGACTCAGCCCGCCCAGGAGCAGCAGGACACCGCCGACGACCGTCGCGGCCCGGGAGGCGGGCACGCCCATGAAGGCGGCGTATCCGGCCATCTGGCGGGATCCCACGAGGTGTCCCACCGCCGCGCTCAGGAAGAGCAGGGAGAACAGGACGCGCCCGAGGAAAACGAGGAACTCCATGGGTACCTCCATGGCGACACGCCCGGCCGGCACCCCGGCCGGCGGTCTGTCGGGGCAAGGGCGCAGGAGACAGTTCCCCCGGCGGGGGGAAACAGTCCCCGGGCGCCCCGGCGGCACCCGGTGGGCCCCCGGCTCGGGACCGGGCTCAGGACCGGGCGGAGGACCGGTCCGCCGGGCCGCGGCCACGCACCTCCAGGTCGTCCAGGAGGTGCCGCGTCGCCTCGGCCACCGCCTCGACGGCCCGCTCGAACGCGGCGCGGTTGTGGGCGGCGGGGGCGCGGAAGCCCGAGACCTTGCGGACGTACTGGAGGGCTGCCGCCCGGACGTCCTCGTCGGTCGCCTCGGGCGTCATGGGCGGGCGGAGCGTCTTGATGCTGCGGCACATGCCCCCAGTGTGGCGCGGGCGGCGCGGGGGCGGGAGCGATCGGGGAAACCGCTCGCGCGCCGCGCCCGCGTCGGCCGTCGCCGCGTGCTGCCTGGCGGTGGGGGCGGCCGGCGGGCACCCCGCGGGGATGGTGCTCGTCGCCGCCGCGTTCGGCGTCCTCCAGTGGGCCGTGGTCGCGGCCGACGCCCGGCTCCAGGAGAGCGTGGGGGACCGGGCCGGGGCCACGGTCACCTCGATGGCGGGCGTCGGCTCCGAGGCGGTGTCCGTGCTGGTCTTCGCCGGCTGTGCCCTGGGATCGACCCGGATGGCGCCGGGACCGCTCGTCGCGTCGGCCGCCGTGCCCTGTCCGGTCGTGGCCCTGGCGGTGTGGTGGGAGGACCGTCGCCGGGGCCGGTGATCAGCTTCCGGGGGCGCCCCGCCGGTCGTCCTGCCCGCTCCGCCCGGTGGCGGAGCGGCGCTGGGCCGGGCCCCGTTCCCCGCCGGCCAGGTTCTGCGCGGTGGCCACCAGCGGGATGTGGGAGAGGGCCTGCGGGAAGTTGCCGACCAGCCGGCCGTGTCCGGTGTCGTACTCCTCCGAGAGCAGGCCGAGGTCGTTGCGCAGGTCCAGCAGGCGCTCGAACAGCTCCCTGCCCCGGTGGGCGCGGCCCTGCAGGACGTGGTTGTCGGCCAACCAGAACGTGCAGGGCAGGAAGGCGCCCTCGCCCCCGGGCAGACCGTCCACGGTCCGGCTCCCCTCCGTCGTCGTGTAGCGCTGGACGAAGCCGTCCCGGAGGAGCTCCTTCTCGACGGCGGCCACGGTGCCCACCATCCGCGGGTCGTCGGCGGGCAGGAAGCCGACGGACGGGACGAGCAGCAGCGAGGCGTCCAGTTCGGTGGAGCCGTAGGACTGGGTGAAGGTGGCGCGGTCGGGGTCGTAGCCGCGCTCGCAGACCTCCCGGTGGATCTCCCGCCGCAGGCGCCGCCACCGGTCGGCGGGGCCGTCGAGGCCGAAGCCCTCCACCGCCTTGACGGCCCGGTCGGCGGCGACCCAGGCCATGACCTTGGAGTGGGTGAAGTTCCGGCGGGGGCCGCGCATCTCCCAGATGCCGTTGTCGGGTTCGCGCCAGTGGGACTCCAGGAAGTCCATCAGCACGCGCTGGACCCGCCAGGCGTCCGGGTCCGGGGGCACGCCCCGGGCCCTGGCCTGGTGGAGGGCGTCCATGAGCTCGCCGTGGACGTCCAACTGGTGCTGTTCGGAGGCGGCGTTGCCGATCCGCACCGGGAGGGAGCCCTCGTACCCCGGCAGCCAGCCCAACTCCGTCTCGGGCAGCAGGCGTTCGCCCTCGATGCCGTACATGATCTGCATGCGTCCCGGCTCCCCGGCCAGCGCGCGCAGCAGCCACTCGCGCCAGGCGACCGCCTCCTGCTCGTACCCGGCGTCCAGCAGGGACAGCAGGGTGAAGGTGGCGTCGCGCAGCCAGCAGTAGCGGTAGTCCCAGTTGCGCACCCCGCCCAGGAACTCGGGCAGCGAGGTGGTGGGGGCCGCGACGATGCCGCCGCTGGGGGAGTAGCTCAGCGCCTTGAGGACGACCAGCGAACGGACGACCGCCTCGCGGTACTCCCCCGTGTACGCGCAACGGTCGGCCCAGCGCTGCCACCACCGCTCGGTGGCCGCCACGGCGCCGGCCAGTCGCGGGGTGTCCAGGGGAGCGGGCTCCCCGCCGTGCAGTCCGCACCAGGCCAGCCGGAACCCCACCCGGTCGCCCACGCCCACGGGGAAGTCGGCCGTGCAGTCGCCGTGGTCGAGGGCGAAGTCCACGTCGGAGTCGGCGACGACCACGTCCGGCCCGGCGTAGGCGCGCAGTCTCCGTCCCTCGGGGCGCAGCCATGCCGGGGTGTTGCCGTAGTCGAAGCACAGACGCAGCTCGGAACGCATCCGTACGCGTCCCTCCAGGCCCTCGACCAGGCGGATCACCGAGGGGTGTCCGTCGTCGACGGGCATGCACTCGACCACCCGCGCCCGACCCTCGGCGCTGGCGTACTCGGTCTCCAGCACCAGGCTGTCGCCCCGGTAGCGCCGGGACAGCGGCCGGGCCCGGTCGGTGGGGGCGAGCAGCCAGCGGCCGTGCTCGGGGCGGCCCAGCAGGGCGGCGAAGCAGGCGTCGGAGTCGAACCGGGGCAGGCACAGCCAGTCGACCGAACCGTCGTAGCCCACCAGGGCGGCGGTGTGCGTGTCGCCCAGCAGGGCGTAGTCCTCCAGTCGAAGCGCCACGGGGCGTCTCCCTTCGGCCGCCCGGGTCCGGGTGCGGCGCGGCGCGGAGTACCCCGACGCACCTGTCGCTACACGGCCGGCCCACCCCTTCCGAGAACCACCCGCCGGCCGTCCCTTTTATCAGGTTTTTTAACCCTTTCGGGGGTACTCGCGCGGAGACCAGGAGGAACCGTCAACGAGGAGATCCTCATGATCACCAAGGAGCAGATACCCGCGGTGCTGGACCATCAGGTCTACGACGCCGAGGGCAGGAAGATCGGAGAGGCCGGGCACATCTTCCTCGATGACGTCACGGGCGAACCGGAGTGGGCCAGCGTCCGCACGGGGCTGTTCGGCACCAGCGAGACCTTCGTGCCGATCCACGACGCCGCCCTGGTGGAGGACCACCTGGAGATCCCCTACTCCAAGGACCAGGTCAAGGACGCCCCCCACGTCGACGTGGACCAGGGTGGCCACCTGTCCGAGCAGGAGGAGCGGAGGCTGTACCAGTACTACGGCATCGAGTGGGGCTCCTACGGTCGGGAGACCACCGGCCGGGCCGGCACGGAGGAGCGGGGCCGGGCCCGGGCCCGGGCCGAGGCGGGCGCGGGCACCCGCGACACGGGCGGGGGAGGCCGTGACGACGCCATGACGCGCTCCGAGGAGGAGATGCGCGTCGGTGTCGAGCGCCGTCCCGTCGGAAAGGCGCGGCTGCGCAAGTACGTGGTCACCGAGGAGGTCCAGCAGACCGTGCCCGTGCGGCACGAGGAGGTCCGCGTCGAGCGCGAGCCCATCACCGAGGAGAACGTCGACAAGGCCATGCAGGGGGCGGAGATCACCGAGTCCGAGCACGAGGTGACGCTCCACGAGGAGCGTCCGGTGGTCGAGACCGAGGTCCGCCCCGTGGAGCGGGTGCGCCTGACCACCGACGAGCGCACCGAAGAGGAGACGGTGCGGGGCGAGGTGCGCAAGGAGCGCATCGAGGAGGAGGAGACCGCCGAGGACGACGAGCGGCGACGCCGCTGACCGCGACCGCCCGGTCCGCTCTGCCGAGGGCCCGCCCGGAGGCCCGTCTTCCGGACGGGCCCTCCCTTGCTCCCGCGCCGCATTCGCCGTGCCCCGGCCGGACCCGCTCGGATGGACAAAAGGCGCACTGAGTGATTGTTGCCATAAACCTCGGGTACTCCGGCCGATGTAAGGCAATGCGTATATATGCCTCGAAAAGCAGAGCCCACAGACCCATCAGGAGGCACCGGTGAGTGAATCTCCGAACGTGAGCAACAGCCCCGCCCAGCAGACGGGCCAGGCCGCGAAGCAGGAGACCCGGGCCACGGCCGACCGGGCGAAGGAGGCCGCGGGCACCGTGGCCGGCAGCGCCAAGGAGCAGGCGCGCACGGTGACGAGCGAGGCCCGTCGCCAGGCGATGGACATGGCGGACCACCTGAAGGAGCGCGCCGCCAAGGAAGCGGACACGCAGACCAAGAAGACGGCCGACGCGATACGTCAGTGGGCCGACGACCTGTCCGGCATGGCGGAGAGCACCCGGTCCGACTCCCCGGTGCGGAACCTGGTGGCCCAGGCCGCCGACGGCGGCCGGCGCGCCGCCGACACCCTGGAGAGCCGGGGCGCGGGCGGGCTGCTCGAGGGCGTGGAGACGTTCGCGCGCCGCCGCCCGGGCGCCTTCCTCTTCGGTGCGGCGCTGGCCGGGTTCGCCGTGGCGCGCATGGCCAAGGCCGGTGCCAAGGCGGAGCACCAGGGCCCCGACGGCGCGGGTGGCGAGTACTACGCGCCGTCCTCCATGGTGCCGGTCGCCGCGGGCGGCGGAGAGGCCCGGCCGGGGCCGGGACCGGTGCCGACCTATGCGGAGGAGCCCTCGTACGGGGAGACGGACGTGACCCGGCGACCGGAGGTGGGCTGAGATGGCGCACACCACCGAGCGTCCGGTCCGCGAGCGCGAGGACGCCTCGATCGGCGAACTGCTCTCCGCGGTCACCTCGGACGCCCAGAAGTTGTTCCGGCAGGAGATCGAACTGGCCAAGGCCGAGGTCCGCGAGGAGGCGACCAAGGCCGGCAAGGCCGCCGGCATGTACGGCGGCGCGGGGTTCGCCGGATACATGACGGCCCTGTTCGCCTCGCTGGCCATCGTCTTCGCCCTGGCCAACGTCATGGACTGGGGCTGGGCGGCGCTCATCGTCACCGCCGTGTGGGCGGTGGCCGCCCTCGTGCTCTACATGATGGGCCGCTCCCGGATGCGCGAGGTCTCCCCCAAGCCGGAGCGCACGGTTCAAACGCTCAAGGAGGACGCCGAATGGGCACGTCACCCGACACGCTGAGGGCGCAGATCGACACGACCCGGGAGGAACTCAGCCAGGACGTGAGCAGGCTGGCCGAACACGCCAGCCCCCGGCACGCCGTCCGCCGCCGCGCCGAGCGGATGCGCCACAGGATGACCGGAGTACGGGAGCGAGTCATGGGAACCACCTCCGACAGCGCGCGGCACGCCGCGGAGTCGATGCGCGAGGGCGCCGAACAGACCGCGGGGAAGGCCCGCGCCGGCGCCGAACAGACCGCGGAGAAGGCCCGCGCGGGTGCCGAACAGGCGAGCGAGGCGATGAGGTCGGCCCCCCACCACGCCGCGCGCAAGGCCCAGGGCAACCCGTGGGCCGCCGGGATGATCGCCTTCGGCGCCGGGGCGCTGGCCGCCTCGATGATGCGCAGCTCGCGCACCGAACAGGAGGCCATGGGCCGGCTGTCCGAGAAGGCGGGCGGCATGGCCGAGCCCGTCAAGGGCGCGGCGATGGAGTCGGCGGAGCGTCTGAAGGAGGACGCCACACGGTCCGGCCGGGAGGCCGCCGAGCAGGTCAAGGGGACCGCGACCGAGGCCGCCCGCACCACCGCCGAGGAGGCCCGGGAGCAGGGCCGGCAGGTCAAGGGGCAGGCGCAGCAGTCCGGGCAGACGATGAAGGACGAGGCCCGCCGACAGAGCCCCGGTTCGGCGCACTGACCATCCCGCGGACTGTCCGCCCGACGGTCCGGGACGTCCGGGGGCCGTCCGTGAGGGCGGTCCCTCCGGGGCTCCCGGAGAGGTGCCACCATGAGCAAGCACAAGATCCGGTCGAACCCGCGGCACGCGTCCGACCGGAACCCGGACGAACCGAGCGACCTGCCGAAGAAGTCCTGGAAGGGCGTGCTGAAACGCACGGTCGCCGAGTTCCGGGACGACAACCTCACCGACTGGGCTGCCGCCCTCACCTACTACGGAGTCCTGTCGATCTTCCCCGCGCTGCTCGCGCTGGTGTCGGTCCTGGGAGTGATCGGCAGGTCCGCCATCCAGCCCCTGATCGACAACGTCGCCACCCTGGCCCCCGGAGAGGTGCGCGACATCCTCGTGAGCATGTTGCGGCAACTCCAGAACAACCAGGGCGGGGCCGGGATCGCGCTGATCATCGGTGTCGCCGTGGCCCTGTGGTCCGCCTCCGGATACGTCGCGGCCTTCATGCGCGCCTCCAACGCCGTCTACGACATCGAGGAGGGGCGGCCGATCTGGAAGAAGCTGCCGGTGCGGCTGGGTGTCACGGTCGCCCTGCTGGTGATGCTGGCGCTGAGCTCGTTCGCGGTCGTCCTCACCGGCGACCTCTCCCGGCGGATCGGCGATCTCGTCGGCCTGGGCGACACCGCGGTGAGCGTGTGGAACATCGCCAAGTGGCCCGCGCTGGTCGTCCTGGTCAGCCTGATGATCGCGCTGCTGTACTGGGCCGCGCCCAACGTCCGGCACGGCGGGTTCCGTTGGGTCACGCCCGGCAGCATCCTGGCGGTGCTGCTGTGGATCGTGGCATCGGCCTGCTTCGCCTTCTACGTCGCCAACTTCGGCAGCTACAACAAGACGTACGGCAGCCTGGCCGGCGTGATCATCTTCCTGATCTGGCTGTGGATCACCAACATCGTGATCCTCCTCGGCCAGGAGTTCGACGCCGAGATGCAGCGCGGACGGGCCATCCAGGCCGGCCGACCGCCGGACGAGGAGCCCTACGTCGAACCGCGCGACACCCGCGGGTTCCCCGACTCCCCGCCGGCTTCCTCGGCGGAGGGGGGCGACGACCGGGAGGAGGGGGGCGACGACCGGGAGCGGACGGGAAGCGCGCGACGGGCGGATCCGGACCGCGACACCGGGCGGTGAGTCGGGCAGGCGAGGGGCTGAACCCCGGAAGGCGCCGCGAGGGACGGGGAGGGCGGCCGGGACGCTCCGGCCCGGTCGCGGCGCATCCGGGTGAATCATCCCGGTATGGAAGGGTACGCAGGCAACAGGCGGTCCCGCTCATGGGGCCGAACCGAGCAGAGGAGGCTCGCTGTGAAGGGTGAACGCGACAAGGATGAGTCCTCCACGTCGCGGCCGGTGCACCTGCGCACCGGTGGCGACCAGCCGGTGGATCCGGAGGACCTGGTCAGGCTGTCCGGGCGCGAACCCACGCCGGAACGGGTGGAGAGGGCCAGGCAGGAGTTGAAGGAGAAGGGAGCCGCCGCGGTCGAGAGGTACCTCCCCTAGCTCCCGGGTCCGTTCGACGGCACCGCCCACCGTGCCCCGTGGGCGGTGCCGTCGTGGGGTGCGCGGGGCGCGGGAGGGGTGCGCGAGGCGGGGCCGGCGGGTGGGCGCGGGCCCCGATTCCGAGTTCCGGGACCGTTTCCGTACTGATCACGTTGTAGGTTGTAGCCACTGGTGCCACCCGGCACCGTGACGCCCGGGCGACACGTGTGCCTGCGGCTTCGCCTCAGGCGCATGTACCCGTCCCAGGAGCACCTCTACGTGACGAACCTCGCGCTCGGTCCCGATTGGCTGGACCCGGAGTACCTCATCCAGGCCTTCGGTCTGATCGGCATCCTCTGCATCGTCTTCGCCGAGTCCGGACTGTTCTTCGGTTTCTTCCTCCCCGGTGACTCGCTGCTGTTCACCGCCGGTCTGCTGGTGGCCACGGACCAGTACCTCCACTATCCGCTGTGGCTGGTCTGCACCCTGGTGGTCGTCGCCGCCATCCTCGGCGACCAGGTCGGCTACACGTTCGGCCGGAAGGTCGGCCCCGCCCTCTTCCGGCGCCCCGACTCCCGGCTCTTCAAGCAGGAGAACGTGGAGAAGGCCCACCGGTTCTTCGAGAAGCACGGCCCCAAGTCCCTGGTGCTGGCCCGTTTCGTGCCGATCGTGCGGACCTTCACGCCGATCGTCGCCGGCGTCAGCCGGATGCGCTACCGCTCCTTCCTGGTCTTCAACGTCATCGGCGGCGTGCTGTGGGGCGCCGGGGTGACGCTGCTCGGGGCGGCGCTCGGGCAGGTGCGGTTCGTCCACGACAACATCGAGGCGATCCTGGTCGGCATCGTGCTGCTGTCGGTGCTCCCGATCGTCTTCGAGTACCTGCGCGCCCGGCGTCGGTCCCGTACCGCCGGCCCCGTCGCTCCCGTCGCCGGGGTCGTCGCCCCGGAGGTCGGGGCGGACGTCGCCGCGCCGGTGGCGGACGGCGCGTCCCCGGTCCGGGACGGCGGACGGGGGCGTCACGTCCGACACTGAGCCGTACCCGGCCCTCGGTCCCGCGAGACCTCCGTCGGTGTTCCCCTCTCTTTCCGGGGGAACACCGACGGAGGTCTCGGGTTTTTTCGGCCCCAGGGCGCCGTCGGAGCGCCGGCCGCGGACATGCCTCCCGCCGATCCGATACTGCGGTATTGCGCGGTTAAAATCCGATATGCTCACTTTTATCCTGTTTGATAAACGGGCATCGTTGAACCGTCGGTAAAACCTCACCCGGACGGGCGTGTGAGCCGTCCGGGTCCGGGTACGCGCCGTGCTGCACACGACAGGTCACAAGAGGAGGCATGATGCGTAGCCTGAGCCCGGAGGTTCAGCTGACGAACGGTGACGCCTTGCCGGACCAGGAACAGGAGAGGACCTCCCCTGATCTGCCGAGAATCGAGGACGCGGGCAAGGTCGCCCCGCGCGACGCCCGACAGCTCTCCAAGCTGTTCTTCGAGCGCCTGAGAGAGCTGGAGGAGGGCACGCACGAGTACCAGTACGCGCGCAACACCCTCATCGAACTCAACCTCACCCTCGTCAACTACGTCGCGTCCCGTTTCCGCCACCGGGCCGAGCCGATGGACGACATCGTCCAGGTCGGCACCATCGGGCTGATCAAGGCCATCGACCGGTTCGACCTGGACCGGGAGGTGGAGTTCACCTCGTTCGCCGTCCCCTACATCGTCGGGGAGATCAAGCGCTTCTTCCGGGACACCAGCTGGGCCGTGCGCGTTCCGCGCCGCCTCCAGGAACTGCGCATCGAACTGGCCCGGGCCAACGAGGAACTGGGCCGCAGGCTGGGCCGCTCCGCCACCACCGAGGAGCTGGCCGAGTTCATGGGCGTGACGGTGGAGGAGGTCGTCGAGGGACAGGTGGCCAGCAACGGCTACGTGGCCGGCTCCCTCGACCTCCCCGTGGGCGACGACGGCAAGGACACCCCCCTGGCCGACCAGCTCGGGGACGTCGACCCCGCCCTGGAGAAGGTGGAGAACCTCCACGCCCTCAAGCCGCTGATGGAGCAGCTCGACGAGCGCGACCGGCGCATCCTGCGGATGCGTTTCGGCGGGGACATGACGCAGTCGGAGATCGGGGCCGAGCTGGGGATCTCGCAGATGCACGTCTCCCGTCTGCTCAGCAGGGCCCTGGCGCGGCTGCGCGAGGGCATGTTGACGCAGAAGTAGCCGGGCGGTCGGCGGGCGGAACGCGCCGCCGACGACGGTCCGTGTGCCGACGCGGGGTCAGGGCCTTCGGGCCGGGGCCCCGCGTCGGCACGTCCGCCCTTTGCGCCGTTCGCGCGAAGACCGTCCCCGGCCGGAGGACGAGCGGGGTTGGGGGTCGGGGTCCCGGGAACACCTTGCCGTGTCCGCCGCCGGGCGGACGCGGTGGTGACAGCGGGCGAGCGAAAGGAACGTGCGGCCCCATGGGACACGGCGGAGACATCATCCACGAACTGACCACCGACCACCGGGAGGTCGAGGAGATCTTCGGCAGGATCGAGGCGCTGCCGGCGGGAGACGAGCGCCGCAAGGAGTACGCGGACGAGGCCGTCATGGAACTGGTGCGGCACGCCGTCGCCGAGGAGCAGTACCTGTATCCGACGGTGCGCGACATGCTGCCGAACGGTGACGAGGTCGCCGACAAGGAACTCGGCGACCACGCCAAGGCGGAGCGGATCATGAAGGACATGGAGGGCGTCGGCGCGGACGATCCCGAATTCGACCGGCTGGTGGGCCAGTTGATGCTGGAGGTCCGCACCCACGTCCGGGACGAGGAGGACAATCTCTTCCCGCAACTGCGCCGGGCGGCGACGGCGGAACGGCTCAACGAGCTGGGGGAGAAGACGCGCATGGCGAAGATGGCGGCCCCGACGCGCCCCCACCCCGCGGCGCCGGACGTCCCTCCGCTGAACAAGATCCTCGACCGGGGCGCGGGGATGGTCGACCGGATCCGCGACGCCCTCACCGGCCGCGGCAGGAGCTGAACGCGCCCGGACGCCCCCGACACCCCCCGTCCCTCTCACGCCCGGCGGGCGCCGGGGGTG
>NZ_BAAASZ010000017.1:220195-229560 GCF_039533145.1 Streptomyces macrosporus | reverse complement strand
CGCGGCGTCGGCCGCCGTGTCCTTGTGGAAGACCAGACTGCCGTCCTCCACGTCGACCCGCACCCGGGTGCGCGGACCCAGCTCGCCGCCGAGCAGCATCCGCGAGAGCGGGTTGTCCACCTCCCGCTGGATGGTCCGGCGCAGCGGCCGGGCGCCGTACTCCGGCTGGTAGCCGTGCCGGGCGAGCCACTCCACGGCCTGCGGGGTGAAGTCGACCTCCACGCCCTGGGAGTGCACCCGCCGCCGGGTCTCGTCCAGCAGCATGTCGGTGATCCGCCGCAGCTGCTCGTCGGAGAGCTGCCGGAAGACCACGATCTCGTCGATGCGGTTGAGGAACTCCGGCCGGAAGTGCTCGCGCAGCGGGCGCAGCACCCGCTCCCGGCGGGCCGCCTCGTCCGCCTCGGCGCCCGTGCCGCCGGAGGTGAAGCCCAGCGCGCCGCCCCGTCCGGTGATGGCCTCCGAGCCGAGGTTGCTGGTCATCACGATGACGGTGTTGGTGAAGTCGACCGTGCGGCCCTGGGAGTCCGTCAGCCGCCCGTCGTCGAGGACCTGGAGCAGGATGTTGAAGACGTCCGGATGCGCCTTCTCCACCTCGTCCAGGAGCAGCAGCGAGTAGGGGTGGCGGCGCACCGCCTCCGTCAGCTGCCCGGCCTCCTCGTGGCCGACGTACCCGGGTGGGGCGCCCACCAGCCGGCTGACGGTGTGCCGCTCCTGGTACTCGCTCATGTCCAGCCGGACCATCCGGTCGTCGGTGCCGAACAGCGCCTCCGCCAGCGCACGGGCCAGCTCGGTCTTGCCGACGCCGGTGGGGCCGAGGAAGAGGAAGCTGCCGATCGGACGGTTGGGGCTGGACAGTCCGGCGCGGGAGCGCAGCACGGCCTCGGCGACGACGGAGACGGCCTCGTCCTGGCCGACGACCCGCTGGTGCAGGTGCTCCTCCAGGGCCAGCAGACGGGACTTCTCCTCCTGGGTGAGCGTGCTGACGGGAATCCCGGTCTGCCGGGAGACGATGTCGGCGATGTCCTCGACGGTCACCTCGGAGATGCGGTCGGCCACCACCGGCTCCGCGCCGTCCGCCTCGCCGATCCTCCGCTCCACCTCGGCGAGGCGGTCGCGCAGCTCCTTCGCCCGCTCGTAGTCCTCGTCGGCGACGGCCTGGTCCTTGTCCCGCCGCAACTGCTCGGCCTCGCGCTCCAGCGCGCGCACGCCGGTGCCCCGGGTGGAGAAGCGCAGCCTCACGCGCGCGCCGGCCTGGTCCATCAGGTCGATCGCCTTGTCCGGCAGGTAGCGGTCGGTCAGGTAGCGGTCGGACAGCTCGACGGCGGCCAGCAGCGCCTCGTCGCTGTAGCGGACCTGGTGGTGGGCCTCGTACCGGTCGCGCAGCCCCCGCAGGATCTCCACCGCGTCGGCCGTGGAGGGTTCGGGGATCAGGACGGGCTGGAAGCGGCGGGCCAGCGCGGCGTCCTTCTCGATGTAGCGGCGGTGCTCCTCCAGGGTGGTGGCGCCGATGACGTGCAGCTCGCCGCGGGACAGCGGCGGCTTGAGCATGTTGCTCGCGTCCATCGAACCGCTCTCGCCGCCCCCGCCGGCGCCCACGACCGTGTGCAGCTCGTCGATGAAGACGAGCAGCTCGTCGGAGTGGGCGCGGATCTCGTCGATGATGCCGGTGAGCCGCTCCTCGAAGTCGCCCCGGTAGCGGGTTCCGGCGACCAGGCTCCCGATGTCGAGCTGGACGACGCGGCGGCCCAGCAGGTTGTCCGGCACGTCGCCGTCGGCGATGCGCTGCGCCAGCCCCTCCACGATGGCGGTCTTGCCGACGCCGGCCTCGCCGATCAGCACCGGATTGTTCTTGCCCCGCCGGGCCAGGATCTCGATGGTCTGCTCGATCTGCTCGTCGCGGCCGATCACCGGGTCGATGCGGCCGTCACGGGCGAGCTCGGTCAGGTCCCGGCCGAACTTGTCCAGGTTCGGTGTGCCCGTCCCGCCCCGCCCCGGACGCGTTCCCGGCGCGGCGGGCTGGGGCTCGCCCGGGCCCGCCGCGCCGGGCAGGTGGCCCTCGGGGAGGCCGGCGCGCGCGTCGAAGCGGGCGGCGTTGAGTATCTGTCCCGCCGCGGAGTCCCGGTTGGCGGCCAGCGCCACCAGGATGTGCTCGGGGCCGATGTAGGACACGCCCGAGGACCGGGCGACCTCGTGGGCGTCCATCAGCGCGCGCTTGACGGCGGGACTGACGGAGATCGAGGAGCGCGGCGGGCCGTCCCCGGCGTGCCGGTCGATCTCGGCGACGATCGTGTCGGGGTCGCCTCCGGCGCGGGAGACCATGGCACGGGTCGGATCGGTGGTGAGAGCCGCCCGCAGCAGGTGCTCGGTGTTGAGGTCGGAGCTGCCGTGCTCGGCCGCGTACGACGCCGCGGACGAGACGAGCTGCCGGGCGGGCTCGCTCATCAGTCGGACGAAGTCGAAGTACCGGGGACCGGGCCGCTGCCCGCCCGGCGCGGCGCCCAGGAAGCGCGCGAGGAACTCGCCGAGCGGATCCCGGCCGAAGCCCTCGGGACCCATGTACCCGCTGGTCATAGATGTCCATCCCGCCGGTCCGGACGGAGCCGGGCCGCGCTGCTGTCTCGATGCGTCTGTCTCGCGCTCCGGGTTTCCCGCTCCGAGCGGCGCGACACGTCGCCTGTGTCAGCACTTGATGCGTGTGCCCGCATTCATTCGCATTCGTCAGCGTCTTTCATTGTCCATCCGCATCCATCCGCATCGCTCCGCGCGGGGGGCGGGCCCGTGCCGGAAGGGCGTCCGGGGGCGTCGCCCGGTCCGTCCCGTCCGCCGCGCCGGTCCGGGGAGGAGGGGGCGGGCCGTCCGCAGGTGTGAGGCGGGCGGAAGAGGTTATCCGGAGCGTGTGACTCCTTCGGTGGGGGACGTGCCCGGACCGGACGTCGAGACCGTGCGGATCCCCGCGGGCCACGAGCCCCGGGCCCTCGCCCCCGGCCTTGCGGGGTTGCCGGGTGTTTCGTCGGTTCGCGGTCGGAAGGGCACGGTCCATGTCGTTGCTGTCGGGTCTGCGTGTGCCGGTTCCCCCCGGGCTCGGTCTGGTGTCGGACGGGGTCGCGGGGGCGCGTGAGGCCGTGGGGACCGTCGGCAGGCTGGCCGGCCGGTTCGTCGGGCTGCCCGGACGAGCGGTGTGGACCAGGCCGGGACGCTGCTACATCGTCGTCCACGGGCTGCACAACTCCGACGGGGCACGGCTCGCCCGACGGGTGGAGAGCAACCTGGAGGGACACCCCGGGGTGCTCTGGGCGCGGGTGAACGCCCCGTCGGGACGGGTGGTGGTGGCCCTGGCGTCGCCGCCCCCGCCGGAGCGCGAACTGGTGGCGCTGGTGGAACGCGCCGAGAGCCAGGTCCCCTGCGAGGAGCACGGGGAGTGGTGCCAGGAGCCGCACCACCCCTGCGAGGGCCCGCGGACCCGCCAGTCGGTCTCCGCCCTGGGCGCCGACGTGTTCGGACTGGCGCTGTCCACCGTCAACCGGGTGGCCCCCTGGACGCCCCTGCCGCCCGAGGTGGCCGCGATCACCGGAGCCGTCACCCGCCATCCGCGGCTGCGGCACCTGATCGACGTGGGGCTGCACGACCCGGAGCGGGCCGAGTCGCTGCTGCCGGTGATCTCCGCGCTCACCCAGGGCGTGGCCACGCGCGGCGGCGGACTCATGCTCGACGTCGTCCAGCGCCTGGCCCAGTGGCGGGAGGCCGGTGCGCACCGCCAGGCGTGGCAGGAGGCGGAACCGAGGCTGGTGAGCGGCCCGGAGGACGCCGCCGCGGGCCCGATCACGGCGGAGCGCCCCCGTCCCGCCCCCCGCGACGCCACCGACCGCTACGCCGAACGGTCCATGGCGGTGAGCATGTCGGCCGGTGCGGCGGCGGTGCCGTTCGCGGGACCGCGGCGCGGACTGGCGGTGGCGCTCGCCGGCGTCCCCAAGGCCCCGGACGCGGGCCGGGAGGGGTTCGCGACCACGCTCGGCCGCGCCCTGGCGCTGCGGAGCGCCGTGGTCATGGACCGCGGCGTGCTGCGGCGGCTGGGCCAGACGGACACCGTCCTGCTGGACGAGGAGGCGCTGAGCAGCAGCCACCACGAACTGGCCGATCTGGTCCCCTTGGAGGGAACGGACCCCCAGGAGGCGGCCGAGCGGACCTTCGCGCTCTTCGCCCCGGAGGACGCGGACACCACCCACCGCGACGAGGACGGCTGGAGCCTGGGACCGCTGGAGGCGCTGGAGCTGACCGGCCGCAAGGGGACGCAGGCCGCGCGGCGCCTACGGAAGCAGGGCGGCGAACGCGTCCTGGGTCTGGCCCGGGGCAGGCGTCTGATGGCCGTGGCGGGCCTGGCCCGGCAGAAGGCCCCGGGCGCGGACGCCGTGGCCGCCGCGGCCCGCCGCGCGGGAGTCCGCGTGGTGCTCGCGAGCCGTCGACCGGAGCCGGTCTTCGGCTTCGCCGACACCGTCGTCCCCGGCGGCGACCACCTGGCGGAGTCCGTGCGCGGGATGCAGGCGGACGGCGCGGTGGTGCTGCTGGTGTCGGGCGACCGCCGGGCCCTGGCCGCGGCCGACTGCGGGATCGGCGTGCACCGGGACGGCGAGCCGGCGCCCTGGGGCGCCCACATCCTGGCCGGCACCGACCTGGAGACGGTCGGGCTGGTCGTGGACGCGGTGGGCGTGGCCGCCCAGGTCGACCACGAGAGCCGGTTCCTGGCCGCGGGCGGCAGCGGCGTCGGCGCGATCGCCGCCCTCCAGGCCCTCCCGTTCCAGGCCACGGCCCGGGGCGCCGCGGCGAACACCACGGCCGGAACCGCGGCGTTCTGCCTGGGCACCTGGCGCGCCCGACAACTGCTGTCCCGGCCCGTCACCCCGCCGGTGGAGACCACGCCCTGGCACCTGATGCCCACCGACCGCGTCCTGGAGCGCCTGGGCACCACGGACCGGGGCCTGGACCGGGCGGAGGCGGAGGCCCGGGCGGCCAGGGAGACGACCTCCGAGCAGCCGAAGGGCATCAGCCTGCCCGCGGCGTTCATCGAGGAGCTGGCCAACCCCCTCACCCCGGTGCTCGCGGCGGGCGCCGCCCTGTCGGCGGCCGTGGGATCGCAGACCGACGCCGCGCTGGTGGCGGGGATCACCGGCGCCTCCGCCCTGGTGGGCGCCGTCCAGCGGGTGCGGACCGACCGGGCCCTGGCGGAGCTGTTCGCCCGCTCGGCGATCGGCGCGCGGGTCCGGCGGGGCGGGACCGAACGCCTGGTGGCCGCCGGCGACCTGGTGCCCGGGGACGTCGTCGTGCTGCGCTCCCAGGAAGTGGTGCCCGCGGACTGCCGGCTGCTCCACGCCGAGGGACTGGAGGTCGACGAGTCCTCCCTGACCGGCGAGTCCCTGCCGGTGGCCAAGGACCCGGCGCCGGTGGTCGCCGCGCAGATCGCCGACCGCCACTCCATGCTCTACGAGGGCACCACCGTCTCGGCGGGCACCGCGGTGGCCGTGGTGGTGGCCACCGGGTCCGCCACCGAGGTCGGGCGCAGCCTGGCCACCGCCCGCCAGAAGGCCCCCACGACCGGTGTGGAGTCCCGGCTGCACGAGCTGACCAAGACCAGCCTGCCGCTGGCGCTCGGCTCGGCCGGCGCGGTCGCCGGCGCCGGCCTGCTGCACGGCCTCAGGCTGGCCGACACGCTCGCCTCCGCGGTGAACCTGGCCGTCGCCTCCGTCCCCGAGGGACTGCCGCTGCTGGTCAACGCCGCCCAGCTCGCCGCCGCCCGGCGGCTGGCCGACCACGGCGCCCTGGTGCGCAACCCCCGTACGATCGAGGCCCTCGGCCGCGCCGACGTGCTCTGCTTCGACAAGACCGGCACCCTCACCGAGGGGCAGCTCCAGCTCGCCACCGTCAGCGACGGCGAGCGCGACCTGCCCGCCGACCGGCTCGACGCCGCCTGCAAGGCGGTCCTGGCCGCGGCGCTGCGCGCCACCCCGCCCGCCCGCCCGTCCGAGCCCATGGAGCACCAGACCGACCGCGCGGTGGTGGTCGGGGCACGGCGCGCGAAGGTGGCCATGCGCCAGGGCGCGCCGCAGTGGCGGCGCACCGACTCCCTGCCGTTCGAGTCGTCCCGCGCCTACCACGCCACCGCGGGCCGCACCTCGCGCGGCGCGCTGCTCAGCGTCAAGGGCGCCCCCGAGAACGTGCTGGAGCGCTGCTCGCGCCGGCGCGGCGGGGCCGAGGGCGGCGGAGGCCGGGAGAGCGAACTCGACGACATCGCCAGGAAGCGGCTCACCGCCACCGCCGAGGAGCTCGCCGGCGCCGGACGCCGCGTCCTGGCCGTGGCCGAACGCCCGCTGCGTCCGAACGAGGACCTCACCGACGACACCGTCGACGGTCTGACCTTCCTCGGCTTCGTCACCCTCGCCGACCCGGTGCGCTCGGGTGCCGCCCCGGCCACCGCGCGGCTGCGCGCGGCCGGGGTGCAGACGGTCATGCTGACCGGCGACCACCCCGCCACCGCCGACGCCATCGCCGCCACCGTCAGCGAGAACCCCGACCAGAAGGTGTGCACGGGCGCCGAGATAGACGAGCTGAGCGACGACGAACTCGACGAGCTGCTGCCCACCCTGGACGTGATCGCCCGGTGCAGCCCCCACCACAAGGTGCGCATCGTCCAGGCGTACCAGCGCATCGGCCGGGTGGTGGCGATGACCGGCGACGGCGCCAACGACGCCCCCGCCATCCGGCTGGCGGACGTCGGCATCGCCCTGGGACGGCGCGGCACGCCCGCCGCGACCGCCGCCGCCGACCTGGTGGTCAGCGACGACCGGCTGGAGACGATCATCGCCGCGCTGCTGGAGGGCCGCGCGATGTGGGGATCGGTCCGCGACGCGCTGGCCATCCTGCTCGGCGGCAACCTCGGCGAGGTGACCTTCAGCGTGCTGGCCGCCGCCCTGACCGGCAGTTCGCCCCTGAACGCCCGGCAGATCATGCTCGTCAACCTCCTCACCGACCTCGCCCCGGCGCTGGCCATCGCGGTGCGCGAACCGGCGACGGAGACGGGGGAGAGGCTGCTGCGGGAGGGCCCGGAGCGGTCCCTGGGCACCGGCCTGTCCCGGGAGGTGCTGCTGCGCGGCGCCACCACCACGCTCGGCGCGGGACTGGCCTGGGGCGCCGCCCGGCTCACCGGACGGGGCCGGCGGGCGAGCACGGTGGCGCTGGCCTCGGTGGTCGGCACCCAGCTCGCCCAGACGCTGCTGACCGGGGGCCTGGACCGCAACGTGCTGGTGGCCGGGCTCGGTTCGGCCGCGGCCCTGGCCACCGTCATCCAGACGCCCGGGGTGAGCCAGTTCTTCGGCTGCACCCCGCTGGGCCCGGTCGGCTGGGGCATCGCCCTGGGGTCGATCACCACGGCCACGGTGCTGGGCGCCGCCGCGACCCCGCTGGTCCGCCGCCTGGCGGTGCCGTCGATCCTCCCGTACGGGGTGGAGACGGACGCGGAGGAGTCCCCGGAGGAGTCCCCGGTGGAGGAGTCCCCGGTGGAGGAGTCCCGGACGGGGGAGTGAGGTCGGGAGCGAGGCCGTCCGTCGCCGCGGCGGTGGGCGCACGCGCGCGGGACGGGCACGGCGCCGCGCGAGGACGGCGGCCGACGACGAGAACCGAGGACGGCACACGAGAACGGAAGCCGAGGACGGCGACACACGGGAGCGGCCCGCGGAGCGCGTCACGCGCTCCGCGGGCCGCTTCGGAATCCGACCGCTTCGAGGAGAGGAGCCCGCGGTCGGAAGGGGTGCCGGATCAGACCCGGCCGCGCCAGGCGCCGGTCTCCGTGCCGCGCTTCTCGATGAACTCCTTGAACCGCTTCAGGTCTCCCTTGACGCGGTGCCGGACCACGCCGAGCTTGTCGCCGACGGTGTCCGTCACGCCCTCGGGCTCGTGGTCCATCTGGAGCATCACCTTGGTCCGGTCGTCGTCCAGGCGGTGGAAGGTGACCACGCCCGCCTGCCTGGCCTCACCGTCGACCGTCGTCCACGCGACCCGCTCGTCGGGGATCTGCTCGGTGATGCGGGCGTCGAACTCCCGCTTGGCACCGGCGACCTTCGTCACCCAGTGGGTCAGGGTGTCGGTCTTCTGCTCGACCCGCTCGACACCCTCCATGAACTTCGGGAACGTCTCGAACTGCGTCCACTGGTCGTACGCGGTGCGCACCGGAACGCGGACCTCGATCGACTCCTCGACCTTGGACATCCGTCATCCCTTCTCTCGGTCGTGATGACTGGTGTGCGGTGTTTTGTTCCGTCAACTTCCGCCTACCCGAAAGGAGTACGGACATTCGGCGACCGAGCGGACGCGCTCCGGAGGCGTCACGGCAGGGGAGTTCCCCCGGTGGCGTTGACGATCTCGGCGGTGATGTAGCTCGCCTCCTGGGACGCCAGGAAGACGTACGCCGGGGCCATCTCGGCGGGCTGGGCCGGCCGGCCCAGCGGGGACTGCTTGCCGAACTCCGAGGTGTCGGGCATGGTCGCGGGGATCAGCGGCGTCCACACCGGGCCCGGGGCCACGGCGTTGACCCGGATGCCCCGCTCGGCCAGGTTCTGCGCGAGCCCCTGGGTGAAGGTGACGATGGCGCCCTTGGTGGTGGCGTAGTCGAGCAGGTGCGGGCTGGGCTTGTACCCCTGGACGGAGGTGGTGTTGATGATGCTGCCGCCCGCGGGGATGTGCGGCAGGGAGAACTTGCACAGCCAGAACATCCCGTACAGGTTGGTGCGCATCGTCCGGTCGAACTGCTCGGTGTCGATGCCCTCGATGCCCTCGGACTGCGCCATCTGGAAGGCGGCGTTGTTCACCAGGACGTCGATGCGGCCGAACTCCGTCACCGCCCGGTCCACCAGGCGACGGCACTCGGACTCCTCGCGGATGTCGCACAGGAGGGGCACCGCCGTCCGTCCGGCCTCCTCCACCAGCCGCGCCGTCTCCCGGGCGTCCTTCTCCTCCTCGGCGAGGTAGGTGAACAGCACGTCCGCGCCCTCCCGCGCGAAGGCGAGCGCCACGGCGCGGCCGATGCCCGAGTCGCCGCCGGTGACGATCGTCTTGCGGTCCTTCAGTCGGTCGCTGCCGCGGTAGGAGGACTCGCCGTGGTCGGGCTCCGGCTCCATCCGCTCGGTCAGCCCGGGATGCGGCTGGTCCTGCTGGGGGAACTCCGGCTGCGGGTGACGCTTGGTCGGGTCCTGCTGTCCCTGGTCGCTCATGTCCGTCCTTCTTCTCTCTTCCTGGGGTTCCTGGCTTCGTGCGTCCTCTGCCGCCCGGCTCCGATCCGGCGTCCGTTCGGACCCGGACCCGGAGACGGCACCCGCCCGGAG